>CAMDGU010000014.1 GCA_945897885.1 Chitinophaga pinensis | reverse complement strand
GCCAACAAAAAATCAATATCTTTAGATTTCAAATTTAGGCGTTTACCCAAACCAAAATTGGTCAGATGCCCCTTATAAATATAAACCCCACGACGGATTCCTTTTTGTGCCCAAAGCAATTCTTTAAAACTTCCTTCTTCGCCCCATTCAATAAGCATGTGCGTAAAAACATTACTTAAAGCATAACTGGCCGTGCGGGCAAATCGGCTTGGAATATTTGGGACACAATAATGAATGACACCATGTTTTTCAAATGTTGGATGCTTGTGATTTGTCACTTCACTTGTTTCAAAACACCCCCCCTGGTCAATACTTACATCTATTATTAATGACTTGGGGCGCATATGAGATACCATTTCTTCAGTTACAATACTTGGGCTTCGTCCTTCAGGACTTCGCATAGCACCAATAGCCAAATCACAATTGCTAAGCGCCTTTGCTAATATCTGTGGGATTATTGTACTACTGTAAATCCGTTGCCCAATATTAGCTTCCAATCGTCTTAATTTATAAAGCGAATGATCAAAGACTTTTACATGTGCCCCTAAACCTAAAGCAGCTCGTGTTGCATACTCACCTACAGCACCGGCCCCTATAACCACAACATCCGTCGGTTGTAAACCAGGAATTCCGCCTAATAATTCACCCTTCCCGTAATTGCTGTTTGATAAATATTCGGCCGCAATTAAAATAGATGCTCGCCCAGCTATTTCACTCATTGCCCTTATTATTGGTAATGCACCGGAATTATCTCTTAAAAACTCATAACCTATCGCTATGATTTTCTTATCCATTAATTGCTTTAAATATTGCTCACTTATATTGGTAAGTTGCAATGCCGACACTAAAATTTGATTTGGTTTTAAAAGATTCATTTCCTTATCGGTTAGTGGCGCAACCTTTAAAATAATTTCAGATTGATAAACTTCCTCCGGAGTATAAACAATTTTTGCCCCCGCTTCTGAATATTCAATATCAGTAAAATTGGCACCTACCCCGGCATTTGATTCTACTGTAACCTCACTGCCATTATGAATAAGAAGTTGCACTGAGAGCGGCGACAAAGGAACTCTGTTCTCCTGGTAAGTCGTTTCCTTGGGAATACCAATTTGTAACCCATGGTTTTTCTTCTTTAAAGATTGAAGTTTTTCTTGTGTTTGAAGCTCTGCCTCTTTGGCAAGTTCACTAAAAGGATTATAAGATGTTTGAGACATTCTTTTAAGCGTTATACAATAATAAGTGTTTTTTGTAGTTTTAAAAACTATACACCTTTGCAGGCTCTGTTCATTACTTAGCCTTAAAACAGTGGGTTTTCCAACAATTTTACCGTTATTTGTAAGTTAAATATGATTAATAAAAAAGCATTATTATTTTTTCCGCTTGCTATAGGCTGCTTTTTTAGTGCGTTTGCTATTAAGGATTCCAGTGATTTAGCTGTTGATTTTGAACGTATCAACAGAATAGAAAATCTTAGTAAAGGACTATATGACAAGGTTCATCCAACCCATTGCGTTAAGGCAGGTGATGACCTGAAAATCGAATTTGAAAACAATAAAATGCCTATAAGTGAATCGGAATTTGTAAATAACGCCCGATTACTTGAATCTGAAATACCAATGCAATACAATGCAGAGGTGCATAAATTGATTAATTATTTTGGCACTACCTGGCAAAATAAATTGAAAGAAATGATTGTAGTTTCAAATTATTACTTCCCTATCTATGAAGAAATATTTGACAAATACGATATGCCTCTGGAAATGAAATATCTTTCGGTTATCGAATCCGCTCTTAATCCCAGTGCAACTTCTAAATGCGGTGCTGCCGGATTGTGGCAGTTTATGCATGCCACCGGAAAGATGTTTGATTTGGAGGTCAATAATTATGTTGACGAACGCAGAAATGTTGAAAAATCAACAGAAGCAGCCTGTAAATATCTCAAAGGGATGTATAGAACCTATGGAGATTGGTTATTAGTAATTGCTTCCTATAATTGTGGACCTGGAAATGTAAATAAAGCAATTAGAAAATCGGGAGGAAAAAAAACCTTTTGGGAGATTTATCCCTATTTACCAAAAGAAACTCAAAATTATGTACCGGCACTAATGGCGATGACTTACCTAATGAATTTTCATGATAGTTATTGTATAACTCCGTCAACGGTAAATTCCAATAAATCAAGATTGGTAGGAGTAATCTGCAAACCAGAATATTCCTATGATGCAATATGTACAACCTTAGACATAACTGCAGAGGAATTAAGGTCATTTAACCCTGAATTAAGAAAAACTGTATTACCAAGCACAACAAAGGCTTTTAATTTAAATTTACCTTACGAGAAAGCAATTATGTTTTGGGAATTGGAAGACACCATCCATCAGGAATCTTTAAAAGTTAAAACATGGAAAGCACCAGTTACTGCTGAGCCAATTGCTTCAAACTTCAAATCTTCAAAAACCAACATTCATAAGGTAAAAAAAGGTGAATCGCTTCCATCCATTGCCAAAAAATTTGATTGCAAAGTTTGGCAGTTAAAATCTTGGAATGGATTAAAATCAAGTAAAATTTATCCAGGTCAAAAACTTATTATAAAAAGTTCGTGATAAAGGTTGCCATTTTCGCTTCTGGCAATGGTTCTAATGCCATCAATCTTTACAACTATTTTCATAACCACCCAACAATTAGTATTGATGGCATTTATTGCAATAATCCTAAGGCAGGTATTATTGAAAAATCAAAATCACTTGATATTAGATGTATCGTTTTTGGAAAAGAAAACTGGTTATCAGGTGATATAGGCCAAACACTAATTAATAATCAAATCGACTTTATTGTTCTTGCCGGTTTTTTGTGGTTAGTACCAAAAGACATAATCAAGCAATTCAATAACAGAATTATTAATATTCACCCTGCCTTACTGCCCAATTACGGAGGAAAAGGTATGTATGGTATGAATGTGCATAAAAAAGTAATTGCTGACAAACAAAATGAATCTGGAATCACTATCCATCTTGTAAATGAGGAATATGATAAGGGGGAAATATTACTTCAAGAACGGGTTGAAATTTTGGAATCAGATACAGCTGATACCTTGGCTGCAAAAATTCATCAATTAGAATATGATTATTTCTCAGAAACGGTGGAAAATTACATAAAGGATTATACTAAAAAAGGCCGCTAAAAGCGGCCTTTTTTAGTATATAATTTTCTGTTTCTATTTCAATTTTAAGCTACCTTCTCCAATCATCCATTCATCGCAATAAAGCAAAGCTCGATAATTTCCAGTTGACATTCCAGGTATCTTATCAAAGTAAATAACTACAAAGCTTCCTTCAATATTATTGAAATTAACTGAAGCCTTTGAAGTGTATAGTATACTTTCTCCTGCAACATCAAATGTGCCAGAACCAGCATTTTGATTCGCTACGGTGGAACCATTTGGGCCAATTAATCTTAGATAAACCAATTTCTGACCAGCATCAGCTATCTCATTTTTATCAATGTTAAATTGAACTTTAACTCTATCAATTTTGCTTAAACGACTTTTTTCCTTTTCCTTAGAACCCTTAATCATTATGCCTTCAGTTTTAATGTTTGTTGCTTTTAGTCTTGAAGCAACCTTTACTTTTTCACCTAACTTCTTGTTTTGATCAGTTAAGGATGAATTAATTGATTTTTGAGTTTCTACCTCTTCTTTTACTGTTGAATTTTCATCAGTTAATGTTGAATTGGCTATTTTTAAATCCATATTCTCTTTTGAAAGAGAGTCTATCATATGAGTAGCTGAAGCAATTTTAGCTCTCAATTTTGACATCTCAGTTTTAGCGTCTTCTAGTTGTGCTTTGGTGATGTTACCTTGAGAAAGCATCTTCCGTATTTGGGCAACCTTGATGGCTATCTCATCATTTTTAACATCAATAATACTATCTAGTTGCGTGTTTTTGCCCTTGTACTCCAATAACAAAGTTTCAGTTTCGTCTAGCATTTTATCAAGCTGCTGCTTCTCTGCTGTTGTATCTTCCAACTTATTTTCGGTAGTTACTAGTATTTTATCTTTGCTTATTAGATTATATAATAAGGCAAAATTGATTACAAATAAAACACCGATTATAATAATCAGGTAGGTTTTTGTTCGCTTGTCTTTGGCTATCTGTTGTTGGTGATCCATAATTATTTTTTTTTCAAAGTTATGTTAAAATGTAGGTTATCGATTTACACAATTAATGCATAAACTTACATAATCCCCATTTTATTGTATAGCTTACTCTACAAATTTTTTGATAATCAATTTAATTAATTGACTTGAGCTCTTATTATGTTTAGTGCCCCACCTGCCTTAAACCATTCTATTTGCTGCTCATTATATGTATGATTACAATTGATGGTATCTGTAGTGCCATTTTTATGATTCAATACCAAACGCAAAGGTTTGTTTGGAGCAAAAGTTATCAATCCTAACAAAGTCATAGTATCATCTTCGTGTATTAAATCATAATCCTCTTTATTAGCAAAAGTTAAAGCTAACATTCCTTGTTTTTTAAGATTGGTTTCATGAATACGTGCAAATGATTTTGTTAAAACAATTCTTACTCCTAAATGACGAGGTTCCATAGCAGCATGTTCACGGCTACTACCTTCACCATAATTTTCATCTCCAACTACGATCGTTCCAATTCCCGCAGCCTTGTAAGCTCTTTGCACAGCAGGAACTTCACCATATTCTCCCGTCAATTGATTTTTTACAAGGTTTGTCTTTTCGTTAAAATAGTTTAAAGCTCCAATTAACATGTTATTACTAATATTATCTAAATGCCCTCTGAATTTTAACCAAGGACCGGCCATACTAATATGGTCAGTAGTACATTTCCCTTTTGCTTTTATTAATAATTTTAAACCTTTTAAATCTGTTCCTTCCCATGCCTTAAATGGGTCAAGGAGTTGTAAACGGTTACTATCAGGAGCAACTTTAATAACCACTTTGCTTCCATCTTCAGCAGGTGCCTGATATCCAGCATCCTCTACCGCAAATCCTTTAATTGGCATTTCAATACCCAATGGTTCATTAAGTTTTATTTTTTCACCCTTCTCATTCACTAAATAATCAGTTAACGGATTAAACGTTAAATCTCCGGCTATAGCTAATGCTGTTACAATTTCAGGTGAAGCAACAAAAGCATGTGTGTTTGGATTACCATCATTACGCTTCGCAAAATTTCTATTAAATGATGTTATGATTGAATTTTTGCGGGTTGGGTCGTTGGAATGTCTTGCCCATTGACCAATGCAAGGACCACAAGCATTAGCTAATACCACACCACCCATTTTTTCAAAAGTTTCTAGGTATCCATCTCTTTCTACCGTATATCTTACTTGCTCAGAACCAGGAGTAATTGTATATTCCGATTTGGCTTTTATACCATTATCAGTAGCTTGCTTTGCAACTGAAGCTGCTCTGGTAATATCTTCGTAAGATGAATTGGTGCATGAGCCAATTAACCCCACTTCCAATTCGGCCGGCCAGTTATTATCTTTTACAGCTTGTGCAAACTGCGAAATAGGCCAAGCCATGTCAGGTGTAAATGGCCCGTTAACATGAGGCTCTAATTCTGATAGGTTAATTTCAATTACTTGATCAAAATAAAGTTCTGGGTTGGCATAAACTTCTGAATCGCCTGTTAAATGTTCGGCTATGGCATCAGCGGCTGAGGCTAATTCAGCCCTGCCTGTACCTTTTAAATATTCCGACATTTTTTCATCATATCCAAAAACTGAAGTTGTGGCACCAATCTCAGCTCCCATATTACAAATTGTTCCTTTTCCTGTGCAGGATAAACTTTTTGCTCCATCTCCAAAATACTCAACGATAGCTCCAGTTCCACCTTTTACAGTAAGAATACCAGCTACTTTTAATATTACATCCTTTGATGAAGTCCAACCACTTAATTTTCCAGTAAGTTTAACCCCTATAAGTTTTGGAAATTTTAGTTCCCAAGGTAATCCTGCCATTACATCACATGCATCAGCCCCACCAACTCCTATTGCCACCATTCCCAATCCTCCTGCATTTACAGTATGGCTATCCGTTCCTATCATTACTCCTCCAGGAAAAGCATAGTTCTCTAAAACCACCTGGTGAATAATTCCAGCTCCCGGTTTCCAAAATCCAATACCGTATTTATCTGATACAGATGCCAAAAAATCAAAAACCTCTTTATTCACTTCCTTTGAGGTAGCTAAATCCTCTTTTGCACCATCTTTAGCCAAAATTAAATGATCACAATGAACGGTTGAAGGCACAGCAACTGTTGGTCGCCCAGCCTGCATAAATTGTAATAATGCCATTTGTGCCGTTGCATCTTGCATGGCTACTCTATCAGGAGCAAAATCAACATAACTTTTACCTCGTTCATAAACCGAACTTGCAGAACCTTCCCACAAGTGGGTGTACAAAATTTTCTCAGTTAAAGTTAAAGGTTTATTAATTAATTTTTTGGCAGCGGCTATGCGCTCTGGGAAGCGGGAATACACCGCTTTTATCATTTCTAAATCAAACATAAATGGTATTGAATATTTTGCGCAAATTTAAACAAAAGCTTATGCATAAAATAACCATGTTTAATGATACTTGGATTAAAATTCGGTTACCAAGTTAAAACAAGTTTACATAATCTCAGATTTTAAGTTAACAACTTCCATTTTTATAAATACACAGAAATACCCCTTTTTTAATTTATAATAATTTTAACTAATAAAGTAATTTAGCTCAACATGTTTTTATAAATAAAGCTGATAAAGAAAATTATACCTTATAATTTGGCTGTCCTTATTTTTTTAAAAAAATAAGATAAAAAAAGAGGAAGCTTTTGGCCTCCTCTTTTTAAAGTAAGTTTAACTAAAATTATTTTTTCTTAGCTTCTTCTGTTGCTGCACTAATACTAGCACGAGTGGCTGTTACAGAAACTACTGAATTGGCTTTGGTATCTAGTAATTCAAGACCATTAAGTTTAATGTCTCCTACTCTGATATTTTGTCCAATTTCAAGTTTATCAACGTTTATTTCAATTGAATCAGGAATATCTTTTACCATTCCTTTTACAACCAATTTTTTAATTTTAATCATAAGTCTTCCACCCGCTCTTACACCTGGTGCATTTCCTACAACATTTACAGGAATACTAATTGTTAATGGAATGCCTAAATCAACTTCCATAAAATCAGCATGGATAATAGCTTCAGATACAGGATGGAATTGAATATCCTGTAATTTTGCCAATTTTTTTCCTGATTCAAGATTTAATTGAACAAGGTAGGTATTTGGTGTGTAAACCAAATTTTTGAAATCATATTCGTAAACCCCAAAATGACTATTGCCACTTTTGCCGTAAACAACGCAAGGAACTTTTCCTTCGCTACGCAACGCTTTTGTTGCTTTTTTACCAGTATCTTTTCTGGCATCTCCTTTTAGAACAATTGTCTTCATTTATTTTTTATACATTTAATTTTTGTTGGAACGCTTTTTCTATGCTAAACAACGAACTGATTGAATTATGATCAATCACATTACGAATAGCATTTGCAAATAATTTTGAGGAACTTAAAACCTTTATTTTATTACTTGTATGTTTTATAGGTAATGTATCTGTTACAACCAACTCGTCAAGCTGCGAATTTTCAATATTTTCATAGGCTTTACCTGATAATACAGGATGTGTACAAACAGCTCTTACAGACCTGGCTCCTTTTTCCTTTAAAAGCTGTGCAGCTTTGCATAGTGTATTAGCAGTGTCGCATAAATCATCAATTAAAACAACGTCATAACCATTAACGTCACCAATAACTGTCATTGAAGCCACCTCATTGGCAATTTTTCTTTCCTTATCACAAATAACCATTTCCACATTCATTGCCTGAGCAAAAAATCTAACCCTCTTAGATGCTCCAACATCAGGAGCTGCTAACTTTAGATTTGGTAATTTTAGGCTTTGGATATAGGGAATAAAGATTACAGAAGCATCTAAATGATCAACAGGTATATTAAAAAATCCTTGAATTTGAGGAGCATGTAAATCCATAGTCATTACTCTATCAGCACCTACAGCAGTAAGAATGTCCGCTACCATTTTGGCTGCAATAGGTACTCTGGGTTTATCTTTTCTATCCTGACGAGCTAAACCATAATATGGAATTACGGCTATTACTTTATGAGCAGAAGCTCTTTTAGCCGCATCAATCATCAGACAAAGCTCCATCAAATTATCCTGGGGAGGATTGGTAGATTGAATAATAAATAAATCTGCACCTCTTACTGATTCATTAATACTTGTTTGGAACTCACCATCACTAAATAATGCACATGAAGCATCACCTAGAGGTTGACCAAAATCTTCAGCAATTTTTTCAGATAAATACCGTGAACCACGGCATGTAAATAATTTTACGTTGTTAGATACAGTTTCCATATTGTTTTACTTTCGTCTCCCTGGTGTTCGACTATCATAAACTTATTACTAAGTTGTCCGACTAGGGCTCGAACCTAGACTCTTCTGGACCAAAACCAGACGTGTTGCCAGTTACACCATCGGACAATAAGGCTGCGAAATTAATATTATTAATTTTCAATTGCCACAATATTTCCTAATTTTTATTTGATTTATTTTTTTGAAAAACAAAAAAGCGAAACCTTGTGAGTTTCGCTTTTTTAAATGCATTATTTTATTGTATTACTTCACAAACTTAGTTGCTTCAATCTTACCATCTTGCTCTACATTTATATAATAAGTACCTTTTGGTAGTTCATTTATGAGCATATCAATGGATTTATTTTCATTAGGGGTTGCATCATATCTTATTACTTCAACACCATAAACATCCTTAACAGATATTTTAGCAGGGCTATCAGATAATGTTACAACTGAAATTACTGTTGTGGCCGGATTAGGATAAACCATTAGAGTTTCCTTATCTTTATTACCTTGCTCGATCATTCTCTGTGCACCTACTTCAATTGTTTTACATACAGTTTTGGTACATTTTGTTTTAGGATCATAAGCTGTCATACACAAAGTATATTTACCTGCTACTTTATAAGTATGGTCTGCTTTCTGACCTTTATCACCTAGTTTATCTCCCCAACTCCAGCTATATTCTACACTTCCAGATATTGAATTGCTACCTGCAACCACTACTTTTAGTCCGTTTATTGTTATACTAAAATCAGGTTTAAAATCTGCACATGGATCTTGAGTTTTACCTTCAACTCCTATTGTAAAACAAATTGTTTTTTTGCACTTACGTTTAGCATCATATACTGTTACACAAATAGTATACTTACCTGCCTTTGTGTATGTGTGAGTTACTGTTTTGTCAGTAGAACCTTTAGTTCCATCTCCAAAATTCCATAACATTGTGGAACCTTTTCCTCCTTCAACATTCAATTTCACTTTTAAACCATCTGTTTGGAAACTAACTGTTGGATTAAAGTTTTTACAAGGATCTTCTGTTTCCTTTGCTTTAATAACTATTTCCTTACAAACTGTCTTAGAACACTTTGTTTTGGGATCAGTGATTACAACACAAACTTTATAGGTACCAGGTTTTTTGAAGTCAAATTTAACAACTCTATCTGTGCTGTAATTTGCACCTCCAAATGACCATTTATATGTATATGATGTTCCTTGACCTTCAAATGCCACAACATTACCATCAATTTTATAGTTAAATGTTGGATTAAAATCTTTGCAAGGATCTGTATTTGTGCCGGAAATTGTTATTTCCTGACAAACCGTTTTTTTACAACCTGTTTTAGAATCATATATAGTTACACAAACTTTATAAGTTCCAGGTTTAAACGTATGAGTATTTTGTAAACCTGTTCCTGAACTACCATCTCCATAGCTCCAAGTGTATGTATAAGTTGAACTTGTATTTGATCCTGAAAAATAAACTAAACCATTATCTCCAATTTTGTAACTAAATGTTGGATTAAAATCACGACAAGGGTCTTGTTGTACTTTGTAGGTTATTTCTTTACAAAGTGTTTTGCTGCACTTTGTTGTACCGCTGGTGTAAGTAATTGTAACACAAGGCTTGTAGGTTCCTGGTTTGTATTGATGTGTCCCGTCGTTGGTTGAGGATGATGTTCCATCTCCAAAACTCCAGGAATAAGTTAAACCTGCACCTGAAGTTGATTTGTATGAGGCCAATCCATTAGAATCAATTGTGATATCAGCTGAAGGGTTAAAATTAGCGCATGGATCATTTTCTTTAACTATAATCTCAAAGCAGAGTGTTTTTGTACATTTTGGATTTGAACTAGTAATAGTTACACAAGGTTTGTAGGTACCAGGTTTATAGGTATGTTTACCTACTCGATCAGTTCCTCTTGTACTGTCACCAAAATTCCAAGAGTAGGTATATGTATTAGATGTACTATTACTAACTGATGCTTCAAAAACTGCCGTAGTTCCATCACTACCCAAAGTAATATTTGCTGCTGGATTAAAATTAACGCAAGGATCTTCAATAGTAATAGTCTTACAAACTTTAGTTGTACATGGTTTATTCGGATCACGAGGGTTTTTAATAATCACATAGACACATGGTGTATAGGTTCCGGGTTTGCCATAATCATGAGTTGGAGTAGCATCTTTAGAATTGGCCGTACCATCGTTAAAAACCCATTCTTGAGAAGCTACGGTTCCTGTAGATTTTACACCTAAATAAACTTTTGTTCCAGAAATCTGAACATATATTTCAGATTTAATACTGTCACAATAAGTAGGCTTTGTTTGACCGAATAACGATGACGTTAAAGTGAACAAAACAATAAAAACAGAGGCTAGTTTTTTCATTTTTTTAATATTTATAAAGTTCAAATTTAATGTTATTTAATTCTTAGACAAAATCACGAATAAAAACGTTACATCATAATGAAATTTTTATTTTAACCAATTTACCAAATAATACTTCTAAGAGAAACAGGCATATACATTTTATTCTCCTCCTGCACATTAAAGGCATCATAAAACTCCTTCATATTACTCATCGGACCTAAAACTCTAAATTTGGCAGGAGAGTGAGGGTCGGTGGCTAAGCGGGTTTTAAGTGCTTCTGGTTTAATATTGTTTTTCCAGCCTTGTGCCCATGATACAAATAAACGCTGTTCGCCGGTCAATCCACTTATTACAGGAGATGGTTTTCCATTCAAAGATTTTTTGTAAGCATAGTATGCCATAGTTAATCCCCCAAGATCGGCTATGTTTTCTCCAAGGGTTAGTTCTCCATTTACTTTTAAGGTATCAATGGCCACGTATCCGCTATATTGTTTTACCAACAAACCCGTTCTGGCTTTGAATTGTTTTTTATCTTCTTCTGTCCACCAGTCGTTCATATTCCCATCTCCGTCAAACTGGCTTCCCTGATCATCAAATCCATGGGTTAATTCATGGCCTATAATAGCGCCTATTCCTCCATAATTGGCTGCATCATCAGCATTTGCATCAAAAAATGGCGGCTGCATAATTCCTGCCGGGAATACGATTTCATTAATTGAAGGATTATAATATGCATTTACCGTTGGGGTACTCATTCCCCATTCAGCTCTGTCTACCGGTTTGCCAATTTTATCAAGCATTTGGTTAAATCCAAACTCGTTGCTTCTTAATACATTCATGCAATAGGAGTCATCATTTATTTCCAATTTGCTATGATCTTTCCACTTATCAGGATATCCTAATTTACGAATAATTTTATCCAGTTTTGTTAAGGCTTGTTTTTTTGTAGGCTCACTCATCCATACCAAAGTCTTTATTCTTTCGCGATATGCTAAGGTTAAATTATCTACCAAGGTATTAACTTTCGCTTTCGCTTCGGCAGTAAAATATTTTTCAACAAATAATTTTCCTAAAGGCTCGCCAAGACATCCGTCTGTTTTATCTAAAGCACGTTTCCAGCGCGGTTTCATTTGCTTAGTTCCGCGCAATACGGTTTCAAAAAAATTAAAATCCTGTTTATCAAAATTGCTGCTTAAATAAGCGGCATTAGCATTAACCAATTGCCATTGCATATAGGATTTCCAATCTTCAATACTTACCGATTTTATCAATGAATTTAATTCGGCAGCAAAATTTAATTGTTCTATAACCACATCCGTAAATGCTTTTGCGCCCAATTCACTAAAGTATAAATCCCAGTTAATGTTTGAATATTTCTTTTTAAAATCCTCATATTTCATAGGGTTATACTGAGCCGGAATATCTCTCTTTTCAACCGAGTTCATAGCTTTTGAAGCCAATTTTAACTCAATGTTATAAGGGGCTTCAGAATTTACTTTCACATCAGGATTGGCTGCCGTAACCATATCCATCATGGTTTTTATATGTTGCTTATATTTTATTCGTATGCTATCGTGCTTGGCTTGAAAATAATAATCTTTATCAGGTAAGTTAAAACCACCCTGACTTATATATTGAGTATTTTTTTTACTATCTTTCAGATCAGAATACACATAAAAGCTAAATCCCCCGGGAATTCCCTTTTTATGAAATCGTGCTAAGAGTTTTATTAAATCATCCGTTGTTTTTACGGCATTAATTTCAGCTTGTAATGGCTTTATTGGGGCCATTCCATCTTTATCAACCTTTGTGCTATCTAGGGCTATACGGTAAAAAGTTCCTACCAATTGGCGGTCGGTTCCTTTTGCAGCACCTTTATCAGATGAAACTTCATTTACAATAGAACGCAACCGCTCCTGATTGCGATCTTCTATTTCATTAAAACTTCCCCAAAGGCTTTCGGTAGCAGGCACAGGATTTTTATTAAGCCAAACACCATTGGCATATTCATTAAAATCATCTCCTGGTGCCACCGCAGTATCCATATACTCGGTCTTAATTCCGGCATTACCTTCCTTAGTGTCTTGCTTGCAACTATTAATGGTTAGTCCCAATGTTACTGTTGTTAAAATGAGTGTGTAATTTTTAATCATGATAAAATTTTCTAATAGAGGGCAAATATATTTTTTTACCCTCTAAATACTTAAAGTTTTTAGCAATCTTGAGCGGATATAATTGATTTTAACGTTTTTTGCAGTGAAATTTAAAATCATATGCAAAAAATCAAGTCTCACACTATTTTTTTCGGGTTGGCTTTCACCGGCATTTTGGTTTTATTCATTTTCATTTTTTTAACAAAACATCAATTATCCGCTGATACAAGTGCTAAGGTAAATGTGGAGCTTTTTTATCACAATCAACATAATCTTACTACGGCTAATGCAATACTTTTCGTCATACTTTTATTTGTAGCCAATTTTATGTTTATCCGCAGCCGGTATTGGGACACCTTTATTTGGACTGGAATTACTTTTTCAGCCTTTACCCTTACAGATTGGTGGTGGCTTAGTGAAATGGTTTTTCAATATAAAATAATAAACAACCTTAGCGAAGGTGAAAGCAATCGCGATCCTATAATAGGTGTATTGATTGCCATGATGGGGCTGGCTATAGCCATTGGGAATTATTATTTACTGAAACGAATTTTTAAAGAAGGAAAATCACATCCTATTGCTAATAAATAAAAACAACATGTAAAGACGCAAAATTTTGCGTTTCTACGGAACCAAACAACAAAAACATTTAAAATGAAATACGAACAAATAAACAGTCAGCTATTTATTGAAAACCGCAAACGGTTTAAACAAATATTAAAGCCTAACAGCATTGCAATTTTTACCAGTAATTATGAATTTGTGCTGAATGGCGATGCCTCGCATACCTTTAAGCAAAACTCAAATCTGTTTTGGCTTTGCGGTATCGATCAGGAAGATAGTATATTGGTGATGTATCCGGATTGTGCCATTGAGGAATTTCGTGAATGCTTATTTTTAAAGCAAACCAATGAAACCATTGCGGTGTGGGAAGGCTATAAATACACCAAAGAACATGCTACCCAAGTTTCAGGAATTAAACATATTCAGTGGAACGAAGGCTTTTGGGATAAAATTCGTCCTATTATCAATATGGCCAAATCCGTTTATTTGCCATTGAACGAAAACGATAGATTTGCTTACAAATCACCATACAATGAACTGGATTTTGTGAATGAAGTAAAAGCCCGTTTCCCTTTGCATCATTTTGAACGCAGTTCCACCCATCTTCAGCGTTTACGAAGTGTAAAATCACAATTGGAAGTAGATTTAACTCGAAAGGCTATCAGCATTTCAAAAAAAGGATTTGAAAGACTTTTAAATTTTACAAAACCCGGTGTTTGGGAATATGAAGTAGAGGCTGAATTAATTCATGAATATTTGAGCAATCGTGCAAGTGGTCATTCGTTTCATCCCATTGTAGCCAGCGGACCATCAGCTTGTGTGCTGCATTATGTGGAGAACAACCGACAGTGCAAAGACGGTGATTTGCTATTGGTAGATTGCGGTGTGGACTATGCCAATTATGCTTCGGATATGACCCGTGTAATTCCTGTAAATGGTAAATTTACCCAACGCCAAAAGGATGTTTACAATGCCGTATTAAGAGTCATGCGGGAAGCTTCAAAATTATTGGTACCAGGCACCATGCTTATGGATTACCACAAAATAGTGGGTAAAGAATTAATGGAAAAAGAATTGGTGGATTTGGGCTTGCTTACTATGGACGATATTAAAAAAGAAGACCCCAACTGGCCCGCTTATAAAAAATATTTTATGCACGGCACTTCGCATTTCTTAGGGATTGATGTGCATGATGTAGGAATGCGTTATGAACCAATGCAAGTTGGAAATCTGTTTACTTGCGAGCCAGGCATTTACATAAAAGAAGAAGGCATCGGCATCCGCATTGAAAATAATCTTTTGCTTACCAACACCAGCCCTATTGACCTGATGGACGAAATTGGAATGCCAATTGAGGTAGAGGAAATAGAGTCGGTAATGAATTCATAGAAGGAAGTTAAAAGTTTTTGGGCTCTTGCCATCCAGTGATACGAGGGGTCTCTTTAAAGTTAACATATGTCTTGTTCCTCGACATGACAATCACCATGATTTGAGGGTCGGGGGTGAGGTCAATACCCATACTTCTCTCCCCACCTCAGTTTAAGATATTTTCTTAATTCCTCTTCTTTTTGGTTTTTTCCGGGATTGTAAATAACAGTGCCGCTTAACGATTCGGGCAAAAATTCCAAATCCACAAAACTTTGGTCGTATTGATGGGCATATTTATAGTCTTTGCCATATCCCATGTTTTTCATTAGTTTGGTTGGGGCGTTTCGCAAATGCAATGGTACAGGCTGATCACCGGTTTTGTTTACCAAGTCCATGGCTGTTTCAATAGCCATATAGGAGGCATTGCTTTTGGCGGAAGTAGCTAGATAAATTGCAGTCTGGCTTAAAATAATTCTAGCTTCAGGCATTCCTATCATTTGAATAGCTTGGAAACACTGAGTTGCCATAAGTAAGGCATTGGGATTGGCGTTGCCAATATCTTCACTTGATAAAATAACCATTCGGCGAGCAATAAATTTTATATCCTCGCCGCCATCCAACATTCTGGCCAGCCAATAAACGGCCCCGTTTGGGTCACTGCCTCGAAGGCTTTTGATAAAAGCTGAAATTATATCGTAATGTTGTTCGCCTGACTTATCATACAAAGCTATTTTTTGTTGCAGCACTAGTTCCACAGACTTGTTGGTAATGGTTACTTTCCCATTCTTTAAAGTGGTTTGTACCACCAAATCAAAAAGATTTAACAATTTGCGGCCATCTCCTCCCGTAAACCGAAACAGGGCTTCTTTTTCTTTTAAATCAATGGTTAAGGACTTTAAAAAAGCATCTTTCTCAATTGCCCGATTCAGGATTTTATCCAAATCCTCTTCTTCAAATGCTTTTAAAACATACACCTGACAGCGGCTGAGCAAAGCGCTGATGACTTCAAAACTTGGGTTTTCGGTAGTTGCACCAATAAGAGTTATAACGCCCTTTTCAACGGCTCCGAGTAACGCGTCTTGTTGAGATTTATTAAACCGGTGAATCTCATCAATAAATAACAATGCACCACCCTGTTCTTTGGCTTTATCAATTACTTCCCGCCATTCCTTTACCCCTGAACTGATGGCGCTTAAACTATAAAATGGTAATTGCCAGGATTGAGAAAGTAGCTGCGCTAAAGTAGTTTTTCCAACTCCCGGTGGACCCCAAAAAATCAAACTTCTGGCGGTATGGGTTTCGGCTAATTTCTGAACGGGTTTACCTTCACCCAACAAATGTTCCTGCCCGATAAATTCATCCAAGGTCATTGGTCTGACTCTTTCGGCTAAGGGGATATTTGAAAAAAGGGTTTCCAATTTTTTATTATTAAAACCTTTAAGGTTTGAATGAGAAGTTTAAAAACTTCTGTTCTGCAAATAAACCAACAATTCGTTTAGGTCGGATTTTTTTGATTCATCTACCTTTAAATCCTTTAAATTTTTAGAAGCCACATCAAAATATTTTTCAGATAAATGTTTCAAATAAACATCTGCACCGGTTGTAATAAAGAGAGTTTTAACGGCTTCAATTTTATCAGAATCACTTATATTTTTATCCATAAATAAAGCCTGTATCTTTTCTCTTTCAGTTTGCATAGCTTTGATAACCATAATGGTTTTCTTATTTCCCAAAATATCTCCGCCCGGCTGTTTGCCTACCAATTCAGGGGTCCCAAAAGCATCCAAATAATCGTCCATCAACTGAAACCCGATACCCATATTTACGCCAAGATTATATATTTTTAAAGCTTCTTCTTTAGGGGCATCTGCTGCAATGGTTCCCATTTGAAGGCTGCAACCCAATAAAACCGAAGTTTTCAAACGTATCATTTCCAAATATTCTGTCTCTGTAACATCGGTTTGTGTTTCAAAATTCATGTCCATTTGCTGACCATCACAAACTTCGGCTGCTGTTTTATTAAACACCGAAAACAATTCTTGAAAATGTTTTTGTTCCGATTTTTGAAGCATTTCATATGCTTTTACCAACATTAAATCACCGGATAGAATAGCAATATTGGTATCCCACTTTTCATGAACGGTTGGCTTGCCTCGTCTTACCGGGGCTTTGTCCATGATATCATCGTGGATGAGGGAAAAATTATGGAAAACCTCGACTGCCATAGCAGAAGGAATAGCTTTTTCTATATCACCGGAATACAATTCACATCCCATCAAAGCTAGCACCGGCCTTATACGTTTGCCCCCTAAAGCAAGAATATAATTTAAAGGATCATATAAATTTTGAGGAGACCCTTGGTATGGGTTCTTTTGAATCTCTAGTTCTATTTTTTTTAATAATTCTGAGTATGATTTTAGCATTTTAAAAAGTCTTAAATCTTTAAATCACAAACTCAAAATCCACCAACCGCTTTGGAATATTTGTCCGTTTTACACGAATTTTTGTAACATCACCCATTTGGTGTTTTATTCCTTTTCGCATTCCTAATACATAACGGCCTTTTTCAAAAAATTCATAGATATCATCCGTCATGTCTTTCAAGCGAATCATGCCTTCGCATTTGTTTTCAATAATCTCAACATATACACCCCACTCGGTAATACCTGTAATTATCCCTTCAAATTCTTCTCCTATAAACTGAGAAATGTATTCAGTTTGTTTGTATTTAATAGACGCCCTTTCGGCTTCAACAGCTTTTTGTTCCCTGTCGCTGCTCCATTTACAGGCTGCTTCCAAACTGCTTTGGTCAATTGGAGTAACTTTATCCAACATTTTGAATAAATGGCGGTGAGCCAATAAATCAGGATAACGGCGAATAGGTGAGGTAAAATGAGCGTAATAATCAAAGCCTAGTCCAAAATGGCCCGATTTTTTTGTAGTGTAAAAAGCCTTTTCCATGCTGCGAATGGCAAGTGGCTGAAGAATAGTTGAGGCTTGAGTTCCCTCTATTTCAGTAGTCATAGCATTGATGCTTTGAATATATTCATCTTCCGAATCTGTATTTATTTGAAACCCAAACCGCGATGCAATGGCAGCAAATTCCATCATTTTATTTGGAACCGGTGGCTCATGCAAACGGTAGGGAATAGAATAAGGTTTGTATTTTGTGCTAACCAAAGTTGCTACCCGTTTATTAGCCAAAAGCATAAATTCTTCCACCAATTTATGAGCATCTTTTCTTACCTTTTTATAAACTTCAATCGGCTTTCCAAGTTTGTCTAACTTGAATTTCACTTCCTCCGTTTCAAACGAAATAGCCCCTTGACGGAAACGTTCCTCTTTTAAATTTTTGGCTATTTTATTTAAAGTGGTTAGTTCTGTTGCCAATTCACCTTCACCGGCTTCCAGTATTTCCTGAGCTTCTTCATAACTAAATCGGCGGTGTGAATGGATAACGGTTTTACCAAACCATTCCTTTAAAATTTTCCCTTTACCATCCAGTTCAAATACGGCAGCAAAGCACAATCTGTCTTCATCCGGCACTAAGGAACATAATTCATTTGAAATTTTTTCAGGTAGCATCGGAACAACTCTATCCACCAAATACACGGAAGTTGCTCTGGCATAAGCCTCTTTATCCAATAAGGAACCTTCTGTTACAAAATGCGAAACATCGGCAATATGCACCCCGACTTCAAATTTATTAGCCCCTAAAACTTTAAAGGAAATGGCATCATCAAAATCTTTGGCATCTGCCGGATCTATAGTAATGGTAAGGGTTTGTCTGAAATCTTTGCGGTTTGCAATTTCAGATTCAGGAATAATCACCGGCATTTTATCGGCTTCATCCATCACCTCTTTAGGAAATTCAGGATTCAATCCAAATTCCATCAATATGGCATGAATTTCGGTGTTGTGTTCGCCAGCCTTACCTAAAACTTTCACCACTTCGGCATTTGGATTTTTAGCCATCTTGGGCCAATCCGTCATTCTTACAATGGCTTTATAATTATTTTTAACCCCGCGTAATTTATCTTTTGGAATAAAAAAATCGGTATGACTGCGGGTATCATCAGGCACAAAAAAACCATACCCGTCCGAAACCTGAACCACCCCAACATATTCCAGTTTGGCTCGTTTTACAACTTTTACAACGCGGCCTTCAGGTTTATCCTTTCGTCTGGTTGAAACTAATTCAACCTGAACGATATCGCCATTCAAAGCTGGCCAGGTCATTCCGGGTGTTATATGAATATCGGGCTCGTCTTCACCCGTAAGTAAATACCCTGCACCCCGTTTATTAAATTCTATTTTACCTTCTAAAAATTCAGAAACTTCTTCTACATAAAAGCTTCCTTTGGGTTGCTCAATAATTAATTTTTTGTTTACCAAATCCATTAGGGCTTCGCCAGTAAGTTCTCTGTCAGTCTTAGAATTAAAGCCCAATCGCGATGAAATTTGTTTGTAATTCATGCGTTTGCCGGGTCGTTCATTCAGCACTTCCAATATTTGTGCCTCTACCCAGTCGTTGTGATTTTTATTGCCATTGGCCATAGGCGCAAAGGTAGCGGATTAAATTAACTGTTGGGCTTTAAGCAAGTTAACTTTAAATCAACATATATTTTCTAAAACTGAAAATAAATAAAAGGCTGAACCTCGCTACTAGCCACCTGATAGGCAGCTATAATAATAAAAGCTACAATACCTACTTGCAATACCAATGGCATTATAGAAAAACGTTCTTCAAGGTTTAGTTTGAAACGTTTTGGTACAAAATGCAGGATATAACCAATTACCACAAAGCTAAATACTTTCCAATAGGACTGTGCTTTTAGCATAGCATCCGGCAATGAAAAATTGTTAAAAATTCGGCTCAACATCATTTTTACGGAAGGTACATCATCGGCTCTAAAGTATATCCAACAAAAGCATACAAAATGAAAGGTAACTAGTCCTGCTATGATATTGTAAAGTTTGCTATTTTGTTTTCCTGCCCAAGGCACATATTCCATCCAGGCTTTATGTATAGCCAAAGCACCACCGTGCAAGGCTCCCCAAATGATAAATTTATTGGCGGCACCGTGCCATAAGCCGCCCAGCAACATGGTAAGCATAAGGTTTACATATTGACGAAATTTCCCTTTTCGGTTTCCTCCCAATGAAATATAAAGATAATCCTTTAACCAAGTGCTTAAGGAAATATGCCATCTGCGCCAAAATTCGGTAATGGAAAGTGAAACATACGGCGAGTTGAAATTGAGCGGCAAACGGAAACCCAGCAATAAGGAAATACCTATTGCCATATCGCTATAGCCCGAAAAATCGCAATAAATTTGAATGGCATATCCGTATACTGCCATCAGGTTATCAAATCCTGAATACAGTTGCGGGTCATCAAAAACCCTATCTACAAAATTCACGCTTATGTAATCTGAAATCACGGTTTTCTTTATAAATCCACCCATTATTAAAAAAACGGCATGACCAAATTCACGTTCTGTAAGGCTGAATTTTTTTGTTATTTGAGGTATAAAATCAACGGCTCGAACAATTGGACCTGCAATTAATTGCGGAAAATAGGTTACAAAAAAACCATAATCCAAAATATTTTTGGCCGGTTCAATATGTTTGCGATACACATCAATGGTATAGCTTAAAGCCTGAAAGGTAAAGAAAGAAATACCCACCGGAAGCACAATTTTATTTATGTCAAAATCAGTTCCAAACCAATTGTTGGAAGCGATGTAGAAAATATTTTGAGGATGGAAATTGGTATGAAATAATTCATTGGCCAAATTGGCAAAGTAGTTGGTGTATTTAAAGAAAACCAGCAACCCTAGGTTTATCGATATACTTGTTATTAAAAACAGCTTTTTCTTAAATTGGCTTTTGGAATAATGAATGGCATTGGCCAAATAAAAATCATAAATGGTAGAAAGCACCAATAAAGAAAAAAACCAACCGCCCGTTCTCCAATAAAAAAACACACCAAAGCACAAAAGGTAAAAGCTTCGTAGGTTTAATCTATCATGAATAAATGCATAAACACCATACATAATAGTGAATATGAAAATAAACAAATACTGGCTGAACAACAGTGGCGATGTTTCAGAAAAAACAAATATTTCCCGTAGGGTTAGCATATAGTATTAATCTTATTATAATTTAAATCGTTAATCCATGTAATTTAATTCTTCAATTTCCAAAAAACATCCCCCTAACCCCCTTCATAAGGGGGACCGCTGACGCACGAGTATTAAACTTATTGTAAGGGTTCAAAATTTTGAACCCTCACATTAACCCAAAATCAATTAAACCTTTTTTCATAAGCATCCATTATGGCCCTGTAAAGTAATTGTCCTTGTACTTCGTATCCTTTTTTTGAATAATGCACATAATCATTGCGAGCCAATCCCTGCTTGGTCCAGTTTTTAATAGAGTAGTCACCTCCCATCACTTCATTAAAATCCCAAACGCCACAATTATACTCTTCAGCCAATTCATATAGTACAGCACGGTAGCTATTATTGTTGTTGCTATGAGTACCGTTTTTGGTATAAAAATCACCGGGAGTTACCAATAATATTGAAACACCGGGTTTGGAAGCTCTAATGTTATCCAACATGGTTCTTAAATTATCTTTTATGCAAAACCTGCAATAGCGACTTTCAGGCTGAAAATTATCATTTGTTCCCAATGAAACTATTACTAAGTCTGGCTCCAAAGCGCTAAGCTGCTTTGTAAACAAATTGCTTTTGTTAAACGATTTGGTAAAAGCTCCATTAAGCCCAATAGCATGATATAATAACCCTGGATTATTGTTTTCAAGACTCATCCCATAAAACTGAAAATGATTTTGAGCAGGAAAAGATTTTGATAATTTCATAATAACACTATCCTGAGGTTTGTTAAAAAAAAACTGTGAATATCCTTCTTCAACCGGTTGTTCATCAAAAAAGAAATCTCTATCCTTTTTATTTTCAAATACAGGGGTATAGCTATCGTCGTCGGTATGATAAAATAATTTTAAACTATTGTAGCTGTAATCTGTTCTGCCATTTCTATCGGGGTCAATAATAATATATGAATTGCTATCCCTCGTATTTACAACCAATCCATTCAACCCCAAAGTACACCCATCACTTGATTGAGTAGCCTTGCAATTATTCCATCTGCCACCAAATGAAACACTATAATTTATTGGGTTATTGGTATTGGCAACTCGAAAAGGGAAAATAAAACCTCGGCCTCCGTTACCAAATGTTTGCTGAAATAATTGTCGGGTTTCATTGCTCAAATAATCCGCCTGAATATGTGAATCACCAATATGAACAATATTAATTTTACCCATTCGGGTTTTTAAGAAATGATCGAGGTGATTAAAGAATGAAAAGAGATACTTGTCCGTACCCATTCCTATGGTATTTTTTTCGTAATTTACACATGAATACACCTCTTTAAAAATGGATAATTCATTACGACGACCAGAAAAAGAAGTGAATAGCAGCATAAGAACGATATTGAATAATATCACCCGAGAGCTATTCATCATTTTTTTCCAAGCACTCAATTAGTTATATTTTCCGTTGTATTTGTCTTTAATATCCGAAACAATAAGCCTTACTTCCTGCTCATGTTCCATATTACAAATTAAGATAGCATCATTACTTTCTACCACCATCAAGTTATTTACGCCTTGCAATACGATTAAGCCCCTTGATGAATTGTAAACAAAGCAATTTTGGGTATCGCGGTTGATAATATTTTGACCAATTATTACATTGCCATCATCTTGAATTGGTGCTATTTCTTTAACCGAACGCCATGTACCCAAATCACTCCACCCAAACGATGAAGGAATTACAAACACGTTTTTTGCCTTTTCAATAATCCCGTAATCAATAGAAATAACGGTGCACAGAGGATAACTGCGTGCTATGTATTCTTCTTCTTTCGAAGTGTTATAAAACTTTTTGCCTGCCATAAATAATTCACCTATCTCTGGCAAATATTTTTCGAAGGCATCAATCCACGTTTTGGCACTGGCCAAAAATATACCGGCATTCCACAAGAAATCGCCGCTTTGCAAAAAAGTTTCTGCTATTTCCAAAGTTGGTTTTTCAGTAAACGTTTTTACCTTATAAATATTCTCGGTAACCAAATCGGTATAGTATTGAATATATCCATAACCCGTGTCAGGCCGGGTTGGTGTTATACCAAGGGTAACTATCGCATCATTCCCATCCACAAAATCCAATCCTTCTTTAATTTTTTGTAAAAAAGTAGTTTCATCCGATATTAGATGGTCGGATGGAAGAATAGAAATATTAGCCTGCGGGCATTTCGAAAATATTTTATAAACTGAATAAGCAATACAAGGAGCCGTATTTTTCAAAGCAGGTTCCAACAGAATATTGTTTGCCAAAACTTTAGGTAATTGCTTTTTCACCAAATCAAGATAATCTTCATTGGTCACAACATAAATTTTATCGTTGTCAAACACATGACTTAATCTATCGTAAGTCATTTGGATGAGGGTTTTACCCGTTCCTAGTATATCAAGAAATTGTTTGGGGTGATTGCTACGGCTTATTGGCCAAAACCGGCTTCCAATGCCACCGGCCATTATTACTGCAAAATTTTCACTCATCTAAAACTATCTAACTAATTCCTTCTTTATTCAAATCATGAAAATGAACAATACCTGCATAATCGCCATTTTCGGTAACTAATATTTGGGTTATTTTACGGTCGTTCATTACCGTTGCAGCTTCTATTGCCATACACCTCGAATCCAAAGTTGTTGGGTTGATGCTCATAATATCCCTTGCTTTTAACTCTTTAATGGTATCATATTTTTCAAGCATTCTTCTCACATCGCCATCGGTTATCATCCCGGCAATTTTACCACTATCATCAATAACAGCGGTCGCTCCAAGTCGTCCTTTTGTTATTTCCATAATTACACTTTTTAAATTATCCTCTGATTTTACTTGTGGCTTAGGGTTGGTAAAAATAAAATCTTTAAGGGTAAGATACAATTGTTTACCCAAGGCCCCACCTGGATGATAACGTGCAAAATCGTCTGAAGAAAACTTTCGAGCGTTAAGTAAACAAACTGCTAGTGCATCCCCCATTACCAGTTGTGCGGTAGTACTTGATGTTGGTGCCAGATTGTTTGGGCATGCCTCTTTTTCTACAGTGGTGTTGATAACAAAATTACTTTGTTTGGCTAAATAGGAATTTATATTTCCAACCATGCCTATCAATAAATTACCTCCCTTTTTTAATAAAGGAACTAAATTTTTTATTTCAGGTGTTTCTCCACTTTTGGAAATACAAAGTACTATATCTTTACTCTGTATCATTCCTAAGTCGCCATGAATAGCATCGGCAGCATGCATAAAAAGTGATGGTGTTCCTGTGCTGTTAAGGGTAGCTACAATTTTATTTGCGATTATGGCACTTTTACCTATACCAGTGATAACAAGCCTGCCATCCGATTTTAAAATATGATTTACAGCCTCAGCAAAATCATTGTTCACAAAATTTATTAAATTTTTTATTGATTCTGCCTCAATCTGCAAGGTTTTTATACCATTTTCTTTTATTTCGCGGAAATTTTCCAATTGACCCTAAAATTTGGGCTGCAAAAATAAATATAATGCTTGCAACTTTAGTAACCAAAATATTAATTTAGTGGCATTAATAAGAATTGCAAAACGAGAATATAAAATATGAATGTTGAAGTGTTGGATTTAAAGGATAAGTTAAAAGAGTTTTTTGGTTTTGATAGTTATAAAGGTAATCAGGAGAAGGTTATAGAGTCAATAATGCGGGGCGAGGATTGCTTTGTAATTATGCCTACCGGAGCCGGAAAATCCTTATGTTATCAATTGCCGGCATTAATACAAGATGGAACTGCCATCATTATTTCTCCGCTTATTGCCTTGATGAAAAATCAGGTAGACTTAATTCGCGGATTTGGAGATAATGATGCGGTAGCACATTTTCTTAATTCTTCGTTAACAAAAACAGATTCAGCCAAAGTTAAGGCTGATGTTACTTCAGGAAAAACAAAATTACTATATGTAGCTCCTGAAACCTTGAAAAAAGAGGAAACAGTAGAATTTCTTCGCTCCATTAAAGTATCATTTGTAGCTGTAGATGAAGCTCATTGTATCTCCGAATGGGGGCATGATTTTAGACCGGAATATCGCCGTATAAAGCAAATCATAAAATCCATTGATGATGTTCCTATTGTAGCTTTAACAGCAACAGCTACCCCAAAGGTTCAATCTGATATTCAAAAAAACCTTGGCATGAATGATGCCATTGTCTACAAATCGTCATTTAACCGCGGAAATTTGTATTATGAAGTTAAAGAAAAGGGTAAAAAAGATAAAACCTTAAAAGATATTTTAGGTATCATAAATGCCAGAAAAGGAAAGTCCATAATTATTTATTGCCTAAGCCGAAAAAAGGTGGAAGAAATTTCTTCTATATTAGTGGCTAACGGTATTAAAGCATTGCCATATCATGCCGGATTGGATGCCAAAACAAGGGTAGTAAATCAAGATGCCTTTTTAAAGGAAGATGTAGATGTAATAGTTGCAACTATTGCTTTTGGAATGGGTATTGACAAGCCGGATATTCGTTGTGTTATTCATTATGACGTTCCAAAATCTCTTGAAGGCTATTATCAGGAAACTGGACGGGCTGGTAGAGATGGTATGGATGGAGACTGTATTTTGTTTTATAATCCCGCTGATACTGAAAAATTAGAGAAATTTATGAAGGATAAGCCAGTGGCCGAGAGGGAAATCGGCTCTCAGCTTATTTTTGAAATGTCAAGCTTTGCAGAATCATCGCAATGCCGACGAAAAATACTATTGCACTATTTTGGGGAAAATTTTGATGAGGAAAATTGCAACAAAATGTGTGATAATTGCAGACACCCAAAAACTATGCACGACGTGACACAAGAACTTAGCGATGTTCTGGAAGCTGTGAAGGAAACAGCCGGGAAAGTGAACCAGGAACACATTATTGATTTAATCAGAGGCGAAAAATCTGATGAAGTAAAAGCTTACAGGCATGAAAATCTGGATTCTTTTGGAGTAGGGAGTGAGAAAGACGCCAACTTCTGGAAAAGTGTTGTGAGGCTTGCATTGCTTGAAAACTACATTCAAAAGAATATTGAAAACTATGGTTTGCTAAGTCTTACTGATTTAGGTGAAAAATTTCTAAAAAATCCAAAATCTCATAAATTAGCGGCAGATCAAGAATTTGAAAAAGTTTCGGATGAAGATTTTGAGCAGTTTCAGATAGAAAATGTTTATGATGAGGAACTTTTTATTCGGTTAAAGGAACTGCAAAAGGAAGTTGCAAAAGCTGAAAACTTACCTCCTTATGTTATCTTTCAGGAGACTGCCTTGGAAGAAATGGCTACTAAATACCCTATTACACTTGAGGAACTGGAAAACATTCAAGGTGTAGGGAAAAATAAAGCGAAAAAATTTGGGGCACCTTTTGTAGCAGCCATTGCCGCATATGTTGAAGAAAATGAAATTGAACGGCCTCAGGATATGGTTCTTAAAACTGTAGCAAATCGCTCAGGTAAAAAAATCCAAATCATTCAAAATATTGACAAAAAAGCTGACCTTGAAGATTTGTGTATTTCACTTGGAATGGGCTTCGATGAACTTCTTTCTGAACTTGAAAATATTGTTTATTCAGGCACTAAAATAAACATCAAATATTTTATTGATGAATTGATGGATGAAGCAACACAAAAAGAAATTTACGATCATTTTAGAAAATCTCAGGTGGATGATGTAGATGAAGTTGTAGCTGCTTTTGATGGCGAATTTACACACGAAGAACTTGGCCTGATGAGAGTTCAGTTTATTTCTGATGTTGCTAATTAAGATTGTCTATTTGGTTATTTAGTTATCAAATCTTATCAATAACCTAACAACTTAATAACCCAATAACTTTTTTCAATAAAAATGCCCAAATACAATTTTATAGAAGAATTGCGGTGGCGCAATATGCTCCATGATATTATGCCCGGAACAGAAGATTTGCTAAATAAGCAGATGGTCATCGGGTATATTGGATTTGACCCAACCGCCGATTCTCTTGGGGTTGGCAATTTAGTGCAAGTTATGATGCTTTTGCATTTTCAAAGAGCCGGACATAAACCTTTGGCATTGGTTGGGGGAGCTACTGGAATGGTGGGTGACCCAAGCGGAAAAAGTCAGGAACGCAATTTATTGGATGAAGAAACACTAAATTATAATTTAGCTTGCCAAAAAGCGCAGATTGAAAAATTTTTAGATTTTAATTGTGGAGATAACTCGGCTGAAATAGTAAACAATTATGATTGGTTTAAAGGATTAAGTTTTCTTGAATTTATTCGTGATGTAGGCAAACACATCTCTGTAAATTATATGCTTGCCAAAGATTCGGTAAAAAACAGATTGGAGAACGGAATGTCATTTACCGAATTTAGCTACCAATTGGTTCAAGGCTATGATTTTTACTGGCTCAATCAGCACAAAAATGTTCATTTACAAATGGGTGGCAGCGACCAATGGGGCAATATTGTAACCGGCACCGAACTGATTCGCCGCAAAAGCCAAGGCGAAGCCTATGCACTTACTACCCCCTTAATTAAAAAGGCCGATGGTACCAAGTTTGGAAAAACAGAAAGTGGCAATATTTGGTTGGATGCAAAACGAACCTCACCTTATAAGTTTTATCAATTTTGGTTAAATGCAGCCGATGAAGATGTTAAAAATTACATCCGAATTTTCACACTTTTCAGTAAAGAAGAAATAGAATTTCTAGAAGCTGAACATGCCAAAGAGCCACATTTACGGCTATTGCAAAAAACGCTTGCCAAAGATATTACCTCTCGTGTCCATTCTGATAAGGAATATGAGAAAGCTGTTATCGCCTCAGAAATATTATTCAACAAAGCCGCTTCGGAGGTATTTAAAGATATAGACGAACAAACCTTATTAGATGTTTTTGACGGCGTTCCTCAATGCCCAATTTCAAAAACAGAATTGGAAACAGGAATAAATGTGGTGGAGCTTTTAGCTGACAAAACAGGTATTTTCAGTTCTCGTGGACAAGCCAGAGAATTAATAAAAGCTGGTGGTGTAAGTATTAACAAAGAAAAAATGACTGATGCCGAAATGAGTATATCAGCCATTCAACTTATTAACGGTAGATACATTATTGCCCAAAAGGGCAAGAAAAATTATTATTTGCTGATTGCTGAATAATCAGGATTTATTTTTAAAAGCTTCTACGGTTTCCTTTACAGCTTTATCAATTGGAATAAATTGAAATTTTAAAGTTTTTTTTATTTTTTCATTAGAATACTGCGTTTTTTTAAGACTACTTGCAGCTGATTCTTTTGTTATTAATCCCTTGGTTCCTGTAACAAGGCTGGCCAAACTAAACCAACGCCAAGCCAATTGGGTAAGTAGCGACGATACTTTTATAGAAGGTCTTTTTTTGCCAAAAGCATCAGCTATGAGATTCATAAAATCGCGAAGCTTTAAGTTTTCACTCACCAATAAAAAACGCTCAGCAGTAATAGTGCTTTCAGCCAATTGTATCATGGCATTGGCAACATCTTTTACATAAACAAACGCATTGGAACCCGATGTGTAAAATGGGAAATTTTTTGAACCATTAATAAAAAATCGGCCTGTCGATTTTTGCCAGTCACAAGGTCCTATAATTATTGGTGGATTAACTATTACGGCATTCAGCCCCTCCTCGATACCTCTCCAAACCTCTAATTCAGCATAATACTTACTTACTGAATAATTTGAAGGTTTATCCTTTTCATCCCATTGGTGAGTTTCATTTGTTACTAAATCACCTTCAGCCTTACCCATAGCGGCTGTACTACTGGCATATATCAGTTTTTTACAACCATTATAAAGGCAAGCATTTACAACATTTTCCGTTCCTATTACGTTAGTGCGGTAGAGATTTTCACGGTCGGTTTTATAAAAAGAGACCAAAGCGGCACAATGAAAGACAATCTGATTCTTTTGAACTTTATCCTCAAAGCTGTTATAATCCGTAATATCTCCCTCTAGCCACTCCAAGTTTTTAACCACCAAACTTTGGTCCTGTCCAAAATATAGGCCTGCTATAAAAGTAAACTCATTTAATGAAGATTGAGGCCGTTTTAAAGCCTGCACGAAATAGCCCTTTTGCAGTAATGCACATACTAAATGAGAGCCTAAAAAGCCGGTGGCACCGGTAACTAAAACGGGTTGCAATACTTATAAATTAACTTTGCTAAATTAGTTCAAGTAATCCACTCATGCTTAAAGAATTTTTAAGGCCATATATACCCAAACCTACAATTTGGAAAGAAACCTCTATTGGTCATCTTACATGCTTTTTTGAAACCGAAATTCCTGATTTAGCTGAGACAGATATTGCCATTATTGGTATTAATGATGGGAGAAATTCGCATGGCAACGAAAGTTGCAAATTGGCACCCGATACTATTCGAGACGAGTTTTACAAACTTGTGCGACAAAATACGCGATTACGGTTAAGTGATTTGGGAAATATTGCCGCTGGAGACACATTTGAAGACAGCCTTGCAGCATTAAAAATAGTAACGGAGACGTTGCTCAAAGAAAATATTATTCCAATCATTCTGGGAGGAACTATTGAACTATCTTATGGCCAATATATGGCCTACGAAAAGATTTGTAAAAATCTTGAATACATTTGTGTTAGTGCTGATTTTGACTTAAAAAATGAAACCTATCTAAGAAAAATATGCACTTATCAGCCCAATTATCTTTTTAACATTAACGTGCTTGGCTACCAAACCTATTTGGTAGAAGATGATAGCTTAAATGTAATTCATAAACTATTTTTTGAAGCCAATCGATTGGGACCATTAAAAAAAGATATGACTGACACCGAGCCAATGATTAGAAATGCAGATATGCTAACTTTTAACATGGCAGCCATTAAACAAGCTGATGCCCCGGGACAAGCCAATGGAAATCCCAACGGCTTTTCGGGTGAAGAAGCCTGCCAAATAGCCTGGTACGCAGGAGTAGCTGATAAAATAAAAACTTTTGGAATTTATGAGTTAAATCCCGATTATGATGAGTACTGCCAATCAGCCAAACTCGCATCACAAATGGCTTGGTATTTTGTAGATGGGTATTATAATCGAAAAAATGATAATCCGGTAATGCACCAGGAATTTTTAAAATACCGGTGCACCTTGGGAGAAGGCCAACCAGAGGCGGTATTTTATAAAAGTAAATTAAGCGACCGATGGTGGATGGAGATTCCTTATCCTGATAATTATGGAGAGCATAGTGTTTTAGTACCTTGCTCCTACAATGACTACCTTATCGCATCAAAAGGAGAAATGCCTGAAAGATTTTGGCGAGGTTTTCAAAAAATAAATATGTAAATTTGAGTAATTGAAATCGAAGATTCGATAATACCATTAAATAAGAAATAAACATAAAATAATTATCAAATACCAAAAACAAACAAATAGAGTTAATTATTATTATGAAAAGCTTTAAATTTTTAAAAATTGTAATATTATCATTAGGGATTTTAATCCTTTTGGATTCTTGTTCATCAGCTAAAAGCCGCAGAGGATGTGATGGTAACAGAAAATCAAAGGTTCCTTTTGGGTATATGTAAACGCTACCAGAGATGTTCTGTTGAATTTTCAATTTCAACATCAAACCTCCCATTTTCATTATGCTTTAAAACATACAGACACAAGTTGCTGTGGTAAAATTCTTCCATTCTGCTCAATGGCTGATTTAATAGTAAGCATAAGAAACTGCGAATAGCTCGACCATGCATACAAATTAAAATAGTATTTTCATTTGCTGCAGCCATAATTTTTTCAAGAGCCAGTTTTTGTCTTATAAACATTTGATTTGGAGTTTCACCATTTTCAATGGCATTATCCAAATATCCCATTTTCCAATCCTCAATCATCTTTTGATAATGAAGTTGGTTTAAGGAATTAGGAATAGCACCTTCCATTACACCCCAATTTATTTCATTCAAACCATCCAATTGTTCGTATTTCAAATTGTTTTCTATAAATGGTTCTACGCTCTGATAGGTTCTATTTAACTTTGATATATAAATTTTATCAAATTGAATATGCTTATAGGCCATATAGAAAAGTCGGGCTTGAAGACGGCCCTTGTCATTTAAATCTGAATTTATACCGCTTCCCTGAATAATTCCTCGTTTATTATACTCAGTTTCTCCATGTCGTATGAGGTAAATTGTTTTTTTTGTAGTCAATTTGAAAAGCGATGTTTTACAACCACAAAAATATAACACTTGAATCATTAAATAAAAGGCTTCAAAATACTCTTGCATCTCATTTAGGAATGGAAGTGACTGAATTTGGCGACCATTATTTAATTATGAAAATGCCGGTAGACCATAGAACCATTCAACCTATGGGAGTGCTTAATGGAGGAGCCAGCATGGCTTTAGCTGAAACTGTTGGCAGTTTGGCTGCAAATATTTCCATAAGCGATGAAAAGGCTTGTGTTGGCTTAGATATTAATGGCAATCACATTAAATCCGTTCGTTCAGGATTTGTATTTGGTAAAGCTGTTCCTTTGCACTTAGGAAACCGAACCCATGTATGGGAAATTAAAATTAAAGATGCCTCTGATACTTTAATTTGTATTTCTCGATTAACGGTAGCGGTAATAGACAGACCCAAAAATTAATGACAAAACCATTTATCTATTGGAAAGAATCAGGTAAAAAAGAAATTTTTACAATTTCCAATCCTGTTGTCAAACAAATTGCAGAAGTAGAATTGGACACCGAAGGTTTTTTTCTTGCTCGATTTAACAAAAAACAACCTTCTTATTTCTTTGAAGGAAATATTTCTGAATGCCAAAACTCAATCATTTTAACATCCTTTTCTAAAACAAATTTAGTATCTATATCAAATACAGATAATTACGTTTCATTAGTTGAAAAAGGAATAGAAAAAATAAAAAATGGGGTTTTTCAAAAGGTAGTTTTGGCAAGATCTTTCTCTCAAGGCCTTCCAGAAAATTTTAACTTAAATAATTATTTTAAAAAGCTTTGTGAAATATACGACAATGCATTCATTTACTGCTTTTGTTTAAATAATGAAATATGGATTGGTGCCTCACCTGAAGTTTTTTTAAAAAAGGAAAATGATGTATTACTAACCTATGCCCTAGCGGGTACCAAGACACCAAATGAGGAAATTACATTTGGTGAAAAAGAACGTAATGAACAACAATTTGTAAAAAAATACATAACAGCTTTGTTAAAAGAAAATAATGCTGAGGAAATTACTATATCTGAAGTGTCTGAAATAAATACAGGAAATCTTGAACATTTGATAAATAAAATTAACTTTAAAATAGCCAATCCAATTACCATTATTAATAAACTACATCCCACACCAGCAGTTTGCGGAACTCCATTAAACGAAGCTACCAACTTTATTTCCGAAAATGAAAATTTGAACAGAGAGTTTTATTCAGGCTTTTTGGGGCCGGTATACAAAAACAAAGACTTTAATTTTTGGGTAAATTTAAGATGTGCCAAGATAACTAATTCCCTGATTACCTTTTTTGCCGGAGCTGGAATTGTAATAGACAGTTTGCCTGAAAATGAGTTTCAGGAAACTGAACGCAAAATGGATACTTTAAAAAAATGGTTATAAAAATCGTTGAATTAAACTTGCTGTTTCAGCAAGTTCTTCGTTAGAAAGTTTTAATTTTTCTTTTGAAAAATCTATATCAGCTACAGTGCTAATTGGGATAAGATGAATATGGGCGTGAGGCACTTCCAAACCTATAACCACAACTCCCACTTTTTTACAATCAATAGCTGACTTAATACCTTTGGCCACCTGTTGAGCAAATAAATTTAATTCACTCAATTCATTAGGAGGCATATCAAAAATATAATCCACTTGCTTTTTAGGTATTACTAAAACATGGCCTGATTTTAGTGGCATTATATCCAAAAAAGCTAAATGATTATCATCCTCAGCTACTTTATGGCATGGTATTTCTCCATTAATAATTTTAGTAAATATGGTCGACATGAATTTTAAGCTATTGAAATTTCAATTATTTCAAAGTTAATAATTCCAGCAGGAACCTTTACCTCTACAATATCACCTACCTTTTTACCCATTAGCCCCATTCCAATTGGAGATTTAACAGAAATTTTCCCAACTTTAAGATCAGCTTCCTTTTCTGAAACTATTGTATAATTCAGATTTAAGTTAGTTTTGGTATTAAGGACTGTTACCTTGGTAAGAATGCCAACTTTACTTAAATCCACTTTTGACCCATCTAAAATTCGGCTATCGCCCAAAATATTTTTAAGCTTTGCTATTTTCATTTCAAGCATACCCTGAGCCTCCTTGGCAGCATCATATTCTGCGTTTTCAGAAAGATCGCCCTTTTCCTTTGCCTCAGCTATTTGGCCGCTTATACGTCGTCTTTCTACTTTTTCTAACTGCTCTATTTCTTTTACTAAAGCATCGTAGCCCTCTTTGGTCATGTAATTAATAGCCATTTTCTATCCTAATTATTAATGATGGTATAAAAATAAAGTTGCACCAACTTTAAAGGTTGATGCAACTTTGCAAATATAATTTCTTTGTTATGAAGTTTTAGCTCTTGTAAACTATATATTATTCGTCAGAACCTCCCAAGGACATTTTTAAGCCTATGGAATGAGTTCCGGAGAAGGGACGAGTATCACGGTATGAATAATCTAATGCAAAACGATTTCCATCTTTACCGAAAGGCAATTCAAATGTAACCCCACCCATTAAACCTGTGCTGGCAGTGCGGCGAGTATCATAATTCATAATACCCTCTTCGTAGGCATAGCCTCCACGAATCATAAACATTTTTTTATAGACATATTCACCCCCAAAGGTTAATTGGTTTAAAGAAAAAGCATTGTAGGTGAAGTTACCTGAAATCGTAAGTGTATGAAAATCCGTTTCTCCCTTCTTGTCAAGTTTAATATCATACGCTCCTCCAATATTAATTAATGCAGGAATGTTATACTTTGCCACTCTTTGATTAACCGTTGATTCCTGATTATCCTTTGGATTAAGTCTTTTAATAGAAATACCGTCACCTGAATATTTTACATCAGGTCCTATATTTTTTATTGAAACTCCAAAGTGTGTATCATCTGCTGTTTTCCAACTTGTTTTATATTGAATTCCTGCATCAATTGCCACGCCTTGTGCCTTTATATTTGATGCATTTTCTGAAAAAACTCGTAATAAAACTCCTCCAGTTATACGTTCAGTAAACTTACGACCGTATCCCAAACCGATATTTGTAAGTCTTGGTGAAAAAGTGCCAAGACCGCCATTTGGCTGTTGAACAGTAGTTATTGGAATTTCACCCAAATCAATAGAGCTTACAGATAAACCAATGGCATTATCATTCCCTAAATTATGTGCAAAACCAAAACTGCTGATGTTAACCCCAGATCCAGATAACCAGCTTGTTCTGGCAAATGCGATATCCGTTTTTGGTGTATTAACCAAACCACCTATGTTCATATACATGGATTCAATTCCCTTTACACTGCTTTGTGAAGCCCATCCTATACCGGATGATCGAGCCCATCCATTTATTACAAGTTGATTGGCACTTGCCTGACCTCCTCTATCCGGGTTTCCTGCATTAGCCGTTATGCTTAGCAATCCAAATCCTAATATATTTAATATTCGTAATTTCATGTCTTTTAATTTTAAAATTATTATTAGAAAGAATCCAAATCCAATTCACGCATTACACCCATCCATTTTATAACCTTTTCACCTAAGCCTGGGGCATTCACATGAATTAAGTATACACCACTAGCAATAGGCACTTTTGCATCATTTTTCATATCCCACATAAGATCGGTACTTTCATCATCTTTCTTAATTCTTCGTACTAATGTACCATCTATCGTATAAATGGATACATCACATCGTGGAGGTAAATTAGTTAATCTCACTCTATTTTCAATTGATGTGTTTTCATAATCAGAATAAGCATAATATGGATTTGGTACTATATTTATTAGGTCAAGCGCTTTAGTTCCTAACTTAGGTGAGTACTCAGTAAATACTTCATCTGTATTAAAGGTATAACGAGGATTATCATTGTTTAAAGAGTTATCCATTGTTTTATAAAAACGGTATGGTTTTTTTACTCTAATTTTAAATCTAACCTCAGTCTCAGGCGTTGGCATTCCACCTATTTCTTTCATTTTGTAACCTTGAGCCATATAGGCAGGTATTGCATACATACATTGGTACATTACTTTATTAACAATAATACTTCTGGCTGTTTCCGTCATAGTATTATCAGCTGTTTTTAATAGGTCGTGGTAAGCCTGCCCCTGATCATAATTTGGTAAAAATGGCTGCGAAGAACCAACACCCTGGTATGAACCCATAATATAAATATAGTGACGACCACCATTGGCCAAGATGCCTGTTCCTGCGCTGGCATAAAAGCCTGCATCTGAAGTAGGATTCCATTTTAAATCGCGTCCGTTATTTGAATACTGGCGTGAGTCTTCACCGAAAATTATATTTAATCTTTCACCTGTTTCAACATTAATAGCATACCCTGGAAACCAACTACGACCATTTTCGCCAGCTATTTCCTTTCCTTCAATATCCAATGATGGATGTGCCCTTAAATTGAACTTTTTATTTGAACCTTCACTAAGTATATTATCATCGCTCATTTCCAGAACACAAGATCTGGTCCATTTGCTTTTGTCCGGAGTTAATACCAGCTCAACACCCGATAGCTGATTCAATCCCCAAGTAGCATTTATTGGGGTAGCATCGTAGGCTACACCTTGAATAACTGTAGCAGTAAATTTAGCTCCGGCATTTCCTGTAAAACGAGATGCCAAACGATATGGTGCTACACGACCTTCCCAAAGTTTTTCATAACTATCGAAAGGATCCATGGCATTTCCGTTAATAGCGTAATCATGTTCCGTTGGATCATTATAATTGCTGCTCTTTCCATTAGTGCCTGAATGTATCCAATTAAAGAAAGGATTACCGTCTATATCTGGCATTGCAGTCAACCATTCTTTCCCTTCATCTTCAAATATCACCTCACAACCGAGTGAACTATTGGTTTCATCTATATCTGGATTCCCGGGATCTAAAACTTGGTTTATTGTTACGGCCATTCCCCAATCTGATAACTTCGTTACATCCTTATACCATGCTGTATCAGTTCTTTGAGTCTTAAACTGCCATTTATTATTTTTGGTAATGATTTGCTCGTTGGCTACGTTTATTTTTTCTTCAGAAAAGATTGTATCTGGTATACCATCAGCACCCTTTTTAATTAATATCCATCTGGTAACATGCCCTTTAACTCCTGCTTCACGTCTGCGAATTGCAGAAGCGGTTCCGCTCAAATTTATTGAATCCTTCAATTCAATTACCACAAGTTCAAATTCACCCTGAGGAACTTTTAAAGGATCAACAATGCTTACTTTTACCGGACCACCTCCTACTTCATACACAGGATTAGCCATTTTATAAGGCGGATTACTTATAATCTCTAATTCACTTGCTTTAGTTAAATTAATTATGTTTCCACCGTTGCCACTTCCTTCCATTCTCTTAATTCGAGGACCTACGCCATATCCTCCTTTGATTTTAGAACCACCAAATCTTGGCTCAGGGTTTCTTGGTGTTGCCACCACACGCTGAATAAATCTTCCTGCCAAATATTGATCCTGATTACTATTAGGCTCTGCAGCGTAAGAAATTATCAAATAATAATATGTTTTAAAATTTAATAATGATTTATTGGATTCTGTTGCGAATGCATCCTCAGTAATTGCTAGTGAATGAACTAATCCTTTATTGGGCGCATCAATCATCAATTTAGGCAACCTTTGACCCAAAGTTGCATCAAATGGTTTATTTACTAAACGAATAATATTATTTTTTATATCTGAGGTAAAAATTTCACGTGCCTTATCAATGTCATCCAAATCGCCTGTACCTACTGAACCATCCTTTAACTGAAATATTCTATATCCTTCAAATTTATATAACTGCGGTTTGTTATTTTCATCTAAAACTGTATCATTAAAACCTTCTATACGTTTGGTATCTCCAAACATAAATATAAGTTCATTGTCCAATTCTTGAACAGTTGTTATAGGTGCATCCGGACCATCTACAGGATTAAAACAGTTATTAAATAATGTTTGAGCTTTATCACTTGCCAATTTAAGTAAAGCTAGAGAACCTTCCGCACCTCCTGTACTTGCTCTAGCCCAAACAACACCAACTGTTAGTTTATTTACAGCTCCGGATTTTAAGGTAAACGGTCCGCTTGTTTGTAAAAAACGTCTATCTGCCGGCGGATTTCCGGCTGAGCGTTCATTCCAGTTTCCAGTAACCTTAGGGTCTGTATCAAATGGAAAAAGATAATTGGTACAATTGGTTCCGGTTCTTCCACTTTTACCATCATTTGTCATACATGTCCCGTTTTTCCATCTGCCGGTAAGGTAATAGTAATAATGAATGGGTCTTTCTGGGTTTCCAAAAACCGTGAAATCATTATCATAATAAACAAACTTGCTCATTCCTAATTCTATCACAGTATCACGCCCGTTCATTAACGTATCCTTTTTAGGTCCTTCAAAAAAATCAACCCCAACTGAAGGCGGATTTAATCCATAACCTAAAATACCTTCATCATTATCATCTCCATTGTAGGCAAAACCTAAACTGCGTTTTACATCACATCCTACATAATCATCCTTGTAATTTCCTAAATCCGCATCAACCCACTCTCCAAAATAGGTGTCATACAAAGTACTTGCACCTCTATTTATAATACGGGTGGTATAAAACGTCATGTTATTTATTTCATCATTAGATGCATAGGCAAATGCTATAGTATGTAATTCTAACCCAATAGGCAAAGCTCCTGACTCAGCATGGTTATTTCCTTTATCATTATAAACAAAATATAACATTTCATCAGGCTGATCTTCTGGCCTGTTATCCTTATAGGCAGTTAACTTTTTTCCACGACAATCATTTTGCAATACAGGATAATCTCCTCCAATAGGGTTATACTGACCATTATTGTCATAATCAAAATAAGGAGCCATAGGTGGCGTATTTACTGATGGATTTCCTGGCCAACCACCAACATTTTCTGATAAAGAAGGTGTGCCGTTTACGATATTTGAATAATGCTCAATAATCTCTTGGCGCTTTATTTTGTAAATATTATCCCACTTTTTACAAGTAGCTTCATCTGTATTCGACTCATTGTCCAAAGGACCCGGCCAAAAATCTGAACCACCTTGTCTATAGGTCATAGCAGCAAGTTTCAAACTTCCTGAACCTGCTTTACCATCATACCCCCCAACCCAAATAGCACCTGAAAACAAAGAGTGCTTTCTTACTGAGTTTACATTAGTAGCTATTTTAGGTATCTCATATTTTGGATTGGATAAATCCCACCACATATCGCCACCATTAAGTATTTTGGTACGAACGTTATTTACATCCAAATCAGCACTTGCCGTTGCCGGTTCGCAAGCTGCTGCTAATTTCATTAATTTGTGAGATGGCGTGGTTGGCTTCACCAATTTTTCGCCAACATTTTCTCTTGCAGTTGAGCTGGTAATAACACCAAATGCAAATAATGAAAAAACTATATATTTCAATTTGTAACTCATTTTATGATTATTTAACTTATGATTTTTATACATTTTCGATTTCATAATTTTTAACATTTTTAATTATAATTGAAATCTTACCCCTAAACGCATCATACGTGGTGCGCCATAATTAAAGGGATTATTTACGCTAATATTATACAAGTCGATAAAGGACTGCTGACTAACTTGTTGTGAAATTTTTTGTTGTCCCTCTGGAGAACTTAAGTAACCATCATCATCAGGTAAACCTGTAAAGGCATAAACGCCTTGCACTATTTTACCATTGAATAGATTTTGCACCCAGAAGAAAACGGTCATTCCTGTGACGTTAATTCTATCTTCTTTAACTTGTTTTTTCTTAAACTCAAAAGAACGACTGATGTTAACGTCGGCCTTAAACTGCCAAGGCATACGAGAACCATAAGGGTTTCCTTTAATTTGGCTACGTGTTACAGTCCCTAGTGCTCCCATTGCAGTAGCAGTAGGACTTAAGTTAGCTGTATATGGAGCGCCTGAACGAGCTAAAACAATAAAGCTGGCTTCCGCATTTTCAAATACTCTTTTTCCAAACCAAATTGGACCTTTGTAATCTTTTCCTCCTTCATAACCATAAGTAAATGTGGTATTGAAATTATGTCTAAAATCAACATCCAAAGGATAAAGTGAACGCAGGTTTGGCTGATTAGCTTGAATCAATGCCGATTGAGCATTAATGTTGGATCCTGTACCATCAGCAAATAACAATGTGTAGTTTGCTGACATTTGGAAGTTCTTTAATCCTCTGTATTGGTATTCAGCGCGGAATGCCTTATTTGTAGAAAAATCAATATTAGAATAACTGGTGTAGGAAACAGGATATGCCTGATTGTAGCGATACTGTCCAAAATCATTACGAACTTCAGAATAAGACATGATAACGCTTATTGCAGATACATTACTCAATTTTTGTTTGTAACCCAATTCATACATCGTTTTGATACGTGGCTTTAAGGCTGCATTAGGCAAAAATCTGCTTTGGTCAGATTCAAGGAAATAATATGAACTTACCGGTGTAAATGTAGCTCCATCTGTTGGGCGTTGTGTTAACACATCATAATTAGCGAAGAACAATGCTTCTTTGTTAATAGGAAATGAAAACCATACACGTGGTAAAACATTCACTTGTGGTTCATAATCTTTAAAGGCTTCTTTAACAATTTCCTTATTGTTTGCATCAAATAAATACGGTTGAATAATATTACTTGCAGTTTGCTGAGCTAATATTTCAGGGTTTGACACTTCTACTCCTTGAGCATCATACCATGTATTATCTTTTCTATAGCCCAAAACCTTTGTTGGATTTTTTGCATTGTTAACGTATATGGCATAATCATCACCGATATTGTCAGGGTGATTAATTGCTAATCCATTTAATTCCCCTACTTCACCTACCGTTTTAATAGGGTAAAGCGAATAAGGATCCTTCAAAGTTGGCTGATTGGCATCATAACGCTCAATCCTCACCCCTACCCTAAAAATCATATCTTTAACCGCAAATTTATCTTGCAACCATGCGGCACTATATATTGGAGCAAATGAACCTAAGCTTCTATTCTGTTTGTCTAACAAAAAGTCATTAATTCCAAAACGTTTACGTGTTCTGTTTCCTAAATAGTCATACCCATTATAACTTACAAATTGGTTATTTTTATTATTTAAATCATCTGCATTAAACATTTTAAGTTCCAAATCTGAGGGTGATAAGGAGTTTACATCGATAAAGGTTGTTTCTCCAATTTTATTACCATAAGCATCGGTGCGACCTTGAGCCATTAATTTAGCTCTCAGATTTTTGTCGAAATTTGATTGTTGATCAGCATCTACTCTAATGTTATAGTTTACGGTATCCAAAAATCTACCATCATTATCAAACGACTGAGTACTGTTTAAAATATAATCGCCTTGTTTTACCTGATCCAAATTAGCAATGTGTCTATTAGCCAATTGAGGCATTAATATCCATAAACTACTGGCACTTAACCCATATGAACTAAGAATATTTTGCTCATAAGTCATACCAAACTGAATATCATGTTTATTTTCTTTCTTTTTACCTGTATTAATAGATGCTTCTCCAATTGCGTAAGCTGAAAAACGTTCTTGTTGGCTCTTGCTATATCCTGCCAAGAGAGTTCCAGGGTTTAACCATAAGGAGTATGTTCCAGGCAGATTATTACCATTTAGCACACCGTTAAATGTAGCAATCATTCCATCGCTTAAAGCCCCTCTCAAACCAAAGTTGTCTTTAAAATAATCGTAAGCATTTTCAGTATATCTGCTTCGTAATGGATTTTGTGTTCCCGCTTCATAGGTAATCATGGTATCTCTAAAACCTGTTAATTCATAATAACCCTGACGAACAACGGTATCACTTTTACCATCCTTGGTAATAATATATTTTTGAGCTTCTGTTTTGTATTCATAAACAGGAGCACGATATCTAGTAAACTTACCTACATAGCCATAATCAAAAATTTTATCTTTATGCGTATTGTGCTGACTCTTACCAATACTGGTTTGATAATCGGCACGGATTGAGTAGAACGCATCCGAAACCAATGGCTTTTTAGCATCCTTTTCACGTTTGTCTCCACTTTGATATCCTATTTTTTGAGTATATCTTAAATAGGTACGGTAGGTTTGGTTAGTGGCTAAGGCATATTCATCAAAATTTAATAATGATGAGGTGTAACCATATCCTCTTGATTGCTGTGTACTTGCACTTCCATAGAAAGTTAGAACAGATGATTTTGTAGGTGTGTACTCAAATTTTGCGTTAACAACACCTAAATAAAAAGGTACATTTTGACGTGCTTTCTGAAGTTCCAAATCGTCCTTGGTAAGAAATGAAGAAGTTGGAATAAATCCTCCTCCATTTGGGTTTACGGATAACGGATTTTCTTTGATATTATCAAGCACATCATCCTTTACAGTCCATGAACCAAGAACGGTTGGGCTATTATCCTTTTGATATTCTAAATGGCCTGAAATTTGGTAGCCAAAAAGTACTCTTTCCTTATCGCCACCACCTTTGTTTATAATTTTTATAGGACCGGAGTATGCTAACTCAAGTGTATTATAATGCCATTTATCAAAAAGGCTTGAGGTTACATATTCATAATATTGAGATCTTCTGCGGCTAGGTCCTTTGGTGGTAATGTTTATGGCACCCCCGGTAAGGTCACCAAACATGGCAGGCACACCACTTTGTATTAAATCAATTTGCTCCTGGCCTACAGTAGGCATCGCAGTATTTCCAATTACCGGAACACCATCAATAAACAAACGTGTTCCGTCAGTTCTGCTACCTAAAAAAGAAATTCCACCACCGGATGTATTGGTTCCTGAAGATGTATTGGCTATCGCGCCAACACCACGTTGGGGAAGTTTTAAAATATCTTTTGATGTCAATGTATTTTTATTACCATCTTCTTCTACAAGTTTCTTTTTAAATCGAATAACATCAACACCTCCCAATTCCTCACCATCGTCACTTTTTACTGACATTTCAATATTCCAAAATGTAATGGTACCACTAGTTACTTTAATTCCTGTAGCCTGGTATTTCTTGTATCCAACAAAGGTTACTTCTACATCATATTCCCCCGGATCAATACCCTTAATGTAATAATCACCATTATCATCACTGGATGTAGAGGCTTTTAGAATCCCTTCTTTTCTTACAACCACAGTGGCGTAATCAAGCACGGAACGGGTTTTTTTGTCTGTAACTTTTCCTCTTATCTCACCGTAATTAGATTGTGAATATCCAAAATTGGTTAAGAGAAATAGCACTAAAGCGCTTAAGTAATGTTTTAAACTCATAATTTTTTTGTCTTTTATCTATTATTTAACAAGGGTTCAACGATTTTTTTACCAAACTTCAATAATTGCCTTTTTTGAGTAAATTATCAAGGGAATTTTTATTCTTTAATTTATATCTATTTTTTTATCTAAATCTATTGATAAATCTTCGACTTCACGTTTAGCTCATTATAAATTTTCATGACGAATCTTCAATTTGAGCTTCTTTAAAACCTTCTTCAAAGGTGGATTGCCCGGTATAAAATTCTGTAATTTTTGAAGCCAAACTCATCGATATTTTTTGATACGATTGGTGAGTCCAGCCTCCAATGTGAGGTGTTAAAACCACATTTGACAAAGACCGTAATTTTTCAAATTCGGCCATTTCTGAATTATTAAGTTGGTTGATTCGTTCGTTTTTTAATACATCGGCTGCAAAGCCGATGATTTTTTTTGCCTCAATGGCAGCTAATACATCCTTTGTATTGGTAACTGCCCCGCGAGAAAGATTCAATAATCGGATTGGTTTTTTAAATTGGTTGATGAAATTCGTATTTACCAAATTTTTTGTTTCATCGGTTAATGGAATATGTAATGAAACAATATTCGACTTTTCAAAAATTGCATCCATCTTGGTTTCCTTAATATTTTTAGTCCCAAATCCTGATTTATACTTATCATAGGCTAATATGGTTACATCAAAACCGCTCAATATTTTGGCAAATCGACTTCCTGTATTTCCATAACCAATTATCCCTATAGTTTTGCCTTCTAATTCATCGCCTCTGTTTCCTTCTCTATCCCAAATAAAATTTCTAACTTCTTTGTCGGCTTTTGTAATATTGGCCATCAAACTTAATAGCATTCCCAAGGCTTGCTCGGCCACTGCCTGACTATTCGCTTCAGGTGTATTTATATATTCTATTCCCTTACTATCCAACCAGTTGGTGTCCAAATTATCAACGCCTGAACCTGCTCTGGCGACAAGTTGCAATAAATTGGCATATTTACAAAGTTCCGCATCCACATTCACTTTGGTTCTTACTACCAAAACATGTTTATTTTCTAAAGCTTTAGAAATTTCTGAAGGATTGATATTTGGCAAATAAGTAATTTCAAAGTTTTGCAATCCTTCCTGTTCAAAAAAACAGGGATGCAAATCATCAATTACCAATATGTTTATTTTATTACTTGCCATTTTGCAATTTAAAATTCAATTCAAAAATAACACCCTGTCGATAAACTATACTATTTAATTGACCAAAGGTATTGATGTGATTTATTAGCGGGATAACAATCAAGAATTATTCTATTTTGATTATGAGCATCAACCCGTGGGTCATACCTCGAGATGTGTTGATTTCACAGGTGATTTAAAAAATAAGGTTGCCACGCCATCAAAGGCACTTGGATCATCGGAAGTATAAAAAGCTCGCAAACCGTTTTTAGTACAGTTTTTTTCCATTTCAGGATGCCTGTTTAAATAATCCTTTAACCCTGCAGCAACTATTTCACTTTGAGAAATTATCTTGATATGAGCAGGTAAATACTCTTTAATTTTATCAAGAAGCAATGGGTAATGTGTGCAACCAAGAACAATTGTATCTATATCGGCCGATTGAGCTAACAAATCATCCAAATATTTTTTTATAAAATAATCAGCACCTTCACCCAGGTACTCATTGTTTTCAACTAATGGAACCCACATGGGGCAAGCTTGTTGAAAAACCTTTATTTCCGGAAAAAACTTTTCTATTTCAATTGGGTAGGATTGTGAAGCAACGGTTCCTGCTGTTCCTAATATTCCAACATGGCCGGTTTGAGTGTAATTTCCCAAGATTTCGGTAGTTGGTCTTATTACTCCTAATACTCGTCTATTGGGGGCTACCACAGGTAGATAATTTTGCTGAATAGACCGCAAGGCTTTGGCTGAAGCTGTATTGCACGCCAATATTACCAAATTACACCCTTTGTCAAATAATGCCTGAACACATTGTTGCGTATAATGAGTTACTGTTTCAAATGAGCGATTACCATAAGGCGAACGGGCATTATCACCCAAATAAATATAATCATATTGAGGTAATTGGGTTACCAATTCTTTCAATATGGTTAGCCCTCCATAGCCCGAGTCAAATACGCCTATTGGCCCGGGTGCTAATATTTCAGTTTTAAGATTTACGATTTCGAGTTTTAATTAGGCTCACGAAAATAGGTAAGGGTTTTTATTTTTTTATAATTAAAAAAGCCTTGATATTTTAATACCAAGGCTTTTAAATATTATAATTTTAAACCTTTAATTAATTAATAATTTCTTTTTAACATCATTCATCAAATCATTGGCGCTGTTTGTCATCAATACACCCAATCCTTCAGAACTATCCAACACATAGTCATAACCTTTAGCCTTTGCTACCTCATTAATTGCGGTTTTAGCCTTATTGTAAATTGGCATATATAATTCTTCTTTCTTTTTCATCATATCCTGCTCTGCTGATTGGCTAAACTGTTGAATATCGGCTTGCAAATCTTCCAATTTTTTCTTCTTAATTTCCATAATAGCAGGAGGTGAAGTTGTATCGGTTACATATTCCTGATACTTGGTTTGAAGTTCAGTTTGCATAGTTTCTAACTGTGCACGAAGTACACCTTCATAGTCCTTCAATTTTTTTTCAAAATCTTTCATTTCAGGCATTGCATTCATCAGTTCCGAAGAATTGATATGAGCAATTTTGCTTTGTGCACTGGCACCTAAAAACATTGTGATGGCTGCAAATGCTGTTAAAATTAATCGTTTCATTTAATTATCTGTTTTATTTTAAATTTTGTTGTTTATCGTCTTGGTGGCAAATCTCCTCCATCTCCTGCGGGTGGCAAATCGGATTTTTGCTTTTCTTTTGTCTTTTCTTTTTCTTCCTTGGTTGGTGCTACGCCAAGTGCGGTAAGCACGTTATCGCTTTTATCGTACTTGGCATTACTAAAAAGCATGGTCATATCGCTTGATTTGTCAAAAATAAAATCCAAGGCATCATCTTTGGCTATTTTTTGAATGGTTTCAAAAACTTTATCCTGTATTGGCTTAACCAACTCTTGGCGTTTTTTAAACAATTCACCTTCGTATCCAAATTTATCCTGTTGAAATTTTTTGGCTTCTTTTTCCTTGCTAATAATTTCATCTTCGCGTACCTTTTGTTGTTCAGGTGTTAAAAGAATTTTTTCAGCTTGATATTCCTTGTACATTTTATCAATACCTTCATATTTGCCATCCACCTCTTTTTGCCACTGTTCGGCAATCTCATTAAGTTTTTTTTGTGCCGATTTGTAATCGGGCAATAATGACAAAATATATTCGGTATCTACATAGGCGAACTTTTGTGCATAGTTTACCATCGGTATCATAACCACCATGGCAAGGGTTAGTGCTAATTTTTGAAGACCTGATTTCATATTCATGTTTTTATTTGTTGTTATTGAACTTACAATTCGTTTGCCCAAAAAGTTATTCTCTCAAATAAACGGCAAACATACATATTTTTCGGGGGTTCAAAAAAAAATATTCCTTTTTGCATACCCCTTCGGGTTGAAGTTAATTCTAGACACTTAATGTTTCAAATTTATTGCGCTACTTCCTGTAATGTTACTTTTATGAAGCTTTCTGTCTACCATTTGACTTATTAATTTTATTGTATCCGGAAATATTCCAGGGTATGGAGAGGCAGGAATTCTTAAGTCTATTGTACCTGTTACCGTTTTATTTTTGTTAGTTCTATTGAGTCTTTGAAACCGTTGGTTAAAATTCAATGTATCCGCCCCTCCCGGAATAATAATGTTTTGCCAAATCGCATTTTTTTTAACTTTATACCCTACCAAAAGATTATAAAATCCTGCATTCCCAAAATTAAAGGGAGGTAACGAATCAGCCTCCGATAAACCAACATCTCCATCACCATCTTTATAATTTAGCGTTAAAATTATCATACTATCCTTCCCTGATCTATTTTTGTAAAGTGTTACCGACTCAAAATTCATTTCAGGAATTTCTGATACAACGGGGTCGGTATTGCAATTATTCAAAAGCAACAACAGTAATACCGATATATTGAAAAATAGTTTCAAGCAACAAATTTTTAAAGCAACTCCTGACAGTTTTAACGACCTGGCTTTGGATATATTTTATTATCAGGCCAAAAATAACCCAGTTTACTCTAAATATTTACAGTTAATTAATATCCGTCCTGAAACGGTTTTAGAAATATCCAAAATCCCTTATTTACCCATTGAGTTTTTTAAAAATCATGTGGTAAGTTGCTCGCCGGTAAATGACCAAACCACTATTTTTACTAGTAGTTCCACCACTGGAGTTGGCACCAGCAATCACTATGTAGCAGATTTAAATCTGTATGAAACTTCTTTTATTAAAGAATTTGAATTCCATTTTGGAAAAATTGAAGATTATACCTTTCGCTTTTTACTGCCTTCCTATATGGAACGCAATGGCTCGTCATTAGTTTATATGGCAGAAAAACTATTAAAACTATCAGGCAAAGGTGGTTTTTACTTAAATAATTTTAAACAACTGAGCGAAGATTTATTAAGTGATAAAGAGAATGAACGGAAAACTATATTACTGGGGGTAAGCTTTGCCCTTATTGATTTTGCTGAAGCTTTTAAAAACGATTTATCAGGTTTAACCGTTATGGAAACCGGTGGTATGAAAGGACGACGTAAAGAAATAACCCGTCCGGAACTGCATAATTTTTTACAACAAAATTTAAATGTAAACCAAATAGCCTCAGAATATGGCATGACCGAACTTTTATCACAAGCCTATTCCTTAAAAGATGGAATTTTTAATTGTCCGCCTTGGATGAAAATAAGCATTGGTCAAACTACGGATCCTTTTGGTTGGGAAAAACCAGGCAAAACAGGGACTCTTAAAATTATTGATTTGGCCAATCTTGATAGCTGTTGTTTTATTAGCACATCTGATTTGGGACGGTTATTTGATAATGGCTCATTTGAAGTTTTGGGCAGATTTGATAGTAGCGATGTAAGGGGATGTAATTTGATGGCGGTTTAATTATTTCGCAAAGACGCAAAGTCGCTATATTTATTTTACCTTATATAAAACTTTGAGACTTTGCGTCTTTGCGAGACACCCCTTATCTTTGCGGCTCATAAATCCCTTCGTGTAACATGAAATTGCATAACAAGGAAAACAAAGACATCCTTAAACAACTTATTCTACAGTCGGCCGAGCCTCGAACCACTATTTCTTTTTATAAATACTGGCCTATAGGAAATCCACAATTATTTCGTGACCATTTGTACCTTTCGCTCGACCCTATTGCGGTGCTTGGCCGCATATATGTAGCCAATGAAGGTATAAATGCACAAATAAGTGTCCCTACCTCTAATCTTCAAATTTTCAAAGAAACACTGTTTCAAATTACCTTTTTGGATGGAGTAAGGCTTAATACCGCTGTAGAAGATAATGGCAAATCCTTTATAAAATTAATTGTTAAGGTAAGGCCTAAAATTGTGGCCGATGGACTAAACGACCCTGATTTTAATTCGTGGGATTACGGTCAACATTTATCAGCGGAGGCTTTCAACCAAAAAATTTCAGAACCAGAAACTATTTTGGTAGATATGCGAAACCATTACGAAAGTGAAGTTGGGCATTTTGAAAACGCAATAATTCCGGATGTAGATACCTTTAAGGAAGAACTGGATTATGTGGTAGATTTATTGGCGGATAAAAAAGACAAACCTGTAGTAATGTATTGCACCGGCGGTATACGATGCGAAAAAGCAAGTGCTTGGCTCAAGCACAATGGCTTTAAAGATGTGTATCAGTTGGAAGGCGGTATAATAAAATATGCCCGAGATGCCAAAGAACAAGGGCTACCTAATAAATTTATTGGAAAAAACTTTGTGTTTGACGAGCGCCTTGGTGAACGAATAACCGAAGATGTAATAGCCCATTGCCACCAATGCGGAACCTCATGGGACACCCATGTTAATTGCAAAAATGTAGGCTGTAATTTACTCTTCATACAATGCCCTGCTTGTTCTGAAAAATATGATGGATGCTGCTCAGATGAATGCAAAAACATTTATCATTTGCCCGAAGACGAGCAAAAAGAATATCGCAGAAATAAAGACAGCGGGATTCGGATTTTTTCGAAAGGGAGATTTGGGGGGTAAATTTTGAAAATTAATTATTCCTAATTAATCACTCATCATTCACCAACATTCTTACCAAATCAATTCGGGCTTCGTCAAATTTTAAAATCTTAACCTTAAAACGTTGTATGTTTAAATTTTCTCCTACCGAAGGAATACTGCCATGCTCGGCAATGATATATCCTGCAAGGGTTTCATACTCCCCTTCAGGAATATTAAAAGCATACTTTTCATTTAAATAATCTACCTCTAATGAAGCCGATAATTCATATTCATTTTCACTAATCTGCTTTTCGGTTATATGGTTGTCATCATCATGCTCATCCTCTATTTCACCCAATATTTCTTCCATAATATCTTCAACAGTTATTATGCCGGCAGTTCCACCAAATTCATCTACAACCAAGGCTATACTTTTGCGCTTTTTCACAAATTCATTAAGCATTTGCTGAGCAGTGCGGCTTTCGTTAGTTATAAGAATAGGCATCAAAACTGATTTGATAGATTTAGGTTTTTTAAACATATCAATCTGATGCACATAACCAATAATATTATCTATTGAATCTCTATAAACCAGTATTTTGGAATGATGTGATTCGAGAAAAAGTGCTATCAAACTCTCCATACCGTCTTCTATATCAATGGCTACCAAATCCGTTCGGGGCACCACACAATCTCTAACTCTTACGGTACTAAAATCTAAAGCATTCTTCAAAATTTCAGCATCTACCTCACTCTTTCTGTTATCCTGCAAAGTTTCAGAAATAAAATGCCCCAAATCAACTTTGGTAAAGGCCGGAGCAGTTTCTACAAAAACCTGAGAAGTAAGCAATCGTAATACTTTTTTTGATAACCATATTGTAAACTGAACAATAGGCCAAAGCAAATAATAGAATAACTGAAAAGGATATATAAAAATAGAAAGTATAAAATTTGGATTAATTCGGAACAATGCCTTGGGCAAAAAATCAGCAGTGAACAACACTATAATAGTGCTTATAACGGTACTTATTAATAGATTTGAAACCCTTGAAAAATGGTAAGGTTCCAAAAAATCGCTCAATTCTTTACCAATAAAAATACCATAAATAACCAAAACCACATTATAGGCCACCAATATAGTACTGATAAACCGGGAAGGAGATTTGTAATAATCTGAAATCAAGACAGCCCAAGCACTTCCTTGTTTGCTTTTTAATTCAATACGCAATTTATTGGCCGAAACAAAGGCAATTTCCAACCCCGAAAAAAAGGCGGCCAGAGCCAATGAAACCAATATAACAACAACAGGAGTAACCATTTTATTAATTGCAAATATACTCAATAGCAAGGTTTACAAACAAAACACGCAACTACTAATTTTTTTAAACATTCAAATTGTTATAAAAAGCTTTAAAAATTTTTACTTTTCTAGGTTTTAAGTAAAAACACTTCCTTGGTAAATTCATTTTATTCGTGTTGGTTTGTTGTTCTAATATAGTCCATGTCAAACAGAGAAAAGTTTATCGAAGAAATTGCTGAATCCTACAGCTTCAAAGGCAATTCCATAATTTTAGGAACATCCGTTTTGGATGGAATTCCAAATGAAAAGAATTTGGTAAAAGCACCTTTGCGAACCTTTAATCGGCATGGATTAATAGCCGGAGCCACAGGAACCGGTAAAACAAAATCTCTTCAAGTTCTTACCGAAAAATTATCATTAAACGGTGTACCTACTTTGGTCATGGATATTAAAGGAGATTTAAGCGGTTTATCGCAACCGGGAACCCTAAATCCTAAAATTGAAGACCGAATAAAAATTATTGGCGAGGAGTGGAAACCCCGTCAATGCCCGGCTGAGTTACTTTCCATATCATCCGAACCGGGCGTAAAACTTAAAGCCACCATTAGTGAATTTGGGCCGGTATTGCTTAGTAAAATGCTGGAGTTAAACGACACCCAAAGTGGCGTAGTTTCTTTGGTTTTTAAATATTGTGATGACAAAAAACTTCCTTTACTGGATATTAAAGATTTTAGAAAAACACTTCAATTTTTAAGTAATGAAGGAAAAGAAGAAACCGAAAAAGAATATGGATTAATAAGCACGTCCTCAGTGGGAGCCATTCTCCGAAATTTAATAGCTTTAGAAGAACAAGGTGCCGATGCATTTTTTGGAGAACCCTCTTTTGATGTAGATGACCTGATGCGCTTGGATGAAAATGGGTACGGTTATATTAACATTTTAAGACTAACCGATATTCAAGGCAAACCGCGGTTATTTAGCACGTTTATGCTTTGCTTGTTGGCTGAAATTTACGAAAGCCTGCCCGAAAAAGGAGATATTGAGCAACCTGAACTGGTTATCTTTATTGACGAAGCGCATTTGATTTTTAATGAAGCATCCAAAGCATTGCTTTCACAAATTGAAACCATTATAAAATTAATTCGTAGTAAAGGAGTAGGTATTTTCTTTATCACTCAAAGTCCAGATGATATTCCAGAGTCTGTATTGGCTCAGTTGGGTATGAAAATCCAGCATGCATTGAGGGCTTTTACAGCAAAAGATAGAAAAGCCATAAAAATAGCTGCCGAAAATTATCCGTTATCCGATTACTACAAAACCGACGATATAATTACCCAACTTGGTATTGGTGAAGCTTTGGTTACTGTTTTAAATGAAAAAGGTATTCCAACCAGTTTGGTTCATTGCATGATGAGTCCACCATCTACGCGCATGGACATAATAACTGAATCGGAGCAGCAACATTTAGTTTCAAAATCAAAAATTATTGATAAATATAATAAAACTATTGACCGTGAAAGTGCCTACGAATTGTTAAATGCAAAACTATCAGAACTGGAAGAATCGAATAAAAAGCAAGCGGAAGAAAAACAAGAAGAAAAACAAACAACCTCAGGCCGACAGGAAAAATCAGTATTCGAAAAAGTAGCAGAAAGCAGTGTTACACGCACAGTGGTAAGAGAAGTAACCCGCGGTTTATTAGGTATGTTAGGGATAGGTGGAACACGCCGCCGAACTACGCGAAGAACATCCGGTTGGTTTTTAAAAAAAAAAATCCAAAAGCTTTAAAGTTTTTAGATTTTTTGTTGAAGCATATCTACCCTTTTATTTCTTTTTTTCGTCTCTGTTATCGGTAAAAATAAAATTTTCTTTACCGTAAATTCTAAATCCAAAAGTTAACATTACATAGTTAAACAGCATAGATGTACCATTAAATACGGGACGATTACCCATTTCAAAACATGTAAGTGTTCCATTTTCCTCGCACTCCCAACCTACTCTATAACCACATTGGATCTCTTTGTATCCTCAATATCAAAAGTTAAATTATTGTATTGAAAGATCTAAATGGGTTATCTTTATTTCCGATAATAGTATTTCTGTATATCATTAATCCACCTCTTAAACTATATGTTTTGTATTTTTTTGCAGGAACCTTGTCACTGAATCTAAAAAAAGCTAATGGTTTGTTAACTTTATTGGATCATAAAAATAAGTGGTGTAACTAATCTTTTGTGCCTTGGATAAAAAAAAGCATTAAAATTATTTAAGTGTAATGGTTTTGTTCATAATTTTTTTATTCTAATACTAAATATAATTCTCATATCACAAAAAATGACAAAAAAAATCCCGGAACAATTGCTCCGGGATTTTTTTTATAAATGTTTTAAAATTTTAGTTTTTAACCTCAAATCTTAAAATAGTAGTTCGTCCTTTATCAGTTACCAATTTTACCGTATATATTCCTGATGCAAGATTGTGATCACTTACGGTTATGGATGTGCTAAAGCGTTTTCCACCCATAACTTCTCGTCCTAATTGATCATAAACGCTCAGATTTACCATATCGCCTGTACCTACTTCGATTGTAAAGTTACTGGTACTAGGATTTGGATAAAGATTAGCAGCAAACGCATTTCGCGATAGGTTATAAGCACTGTTTGTAGGAGAAAGAGTCACATTATAATTAGCCGGATTTCCCTGGCATCCGTTTTCACCAGTTTCTGTAACTGAAATTACACCTGTAGTTCCTGCAGCATTCCATCTAATTTGAATTCTATCCGCTCCGTTAGACAATACAGTTCCATTTGTTGCTAACCAATTATAAGTTGAACCCGGTGTAGCTGTAACACTGTAAATTTGGGTACTGCCGTTGGCTGCCGTATTAGGACCAGAGATTGTAATTGCAGATGGATTGGCCAAAACTTTCATGGTGTAATAAGCTGAATCTTTGCAACCAAAAGGTGTGCTCACGTTCAAAGTAACTTTATAATTACCCTTTATGGTATAGGTGCGAGATGCATTTGGAGTAGTAATAGTAGAACCATCACCTAAATTCCAAAGACTGCTGTATCCGGTTGCACCTGATGACGTATTTGTAAAGCTAAAGTTGTTACCGTTTAAGCACTGAATATCATCATTAACAGTGAAAGAAGCCAAAGGACTTGGATAAACGGTAACTGTCTTAGAAATACTGTCAATACATCCCAAATCAGAAGCTATGCCTAATCTTATGGTATAAGTTCCCGCTGAATTGTATTTTCTAACAGCGTTGGTTCCGCTAGCCACCGATCCGTCGCCTAAAGCCCAGTTATGATTTAATGAACCTTGAGATAGCGATGATGCATCTGAAAATGAAAACAAATTACCGTTTAAACATTGTGTAGATTTATTAATTGTAAAATTAGCTGTTGGCTTAGGATTAACAGTTACTGAACTTGATGTTGAATCCTTACAACCATTTGAGCTGGTGACAACCAATTTAGTAGTAAAGTTTGCAGAAGTGCTATATACTTTTGTAGGATTAGTTGCCGTTGAATTACTTCCATCCCCAAAACTCCATAATCTGGTTAATGTTCCTGATGCAATTGTAGAATTATCATTATAAACAAAGGTATTGCCATTTATACATTGGCTGGCATCATTTACACTAAATGCAACCTTTGGCGAGGCAAATACATTAACTGTTTTAGTAACAGAACTTAAGCAACCATTGATAGACTCTACATTTAATACAACATTGAATGCACCGGCATTAGCATAAGTGTAGCTCGGGTTATAACTATTTGAACTACCTCCATCACCAAACTGCCATAAAACATCGTTGGCTCCGGTTGAAGTATTGGTAAAAGATATAGATTGACCTACACAGCGATCAGTAGCAGAGAAATTAGCTGTTGGATTTGCATAAATTACAATTGTTTTGGTAAACACATCTGAACAACTGTTAGCATTTGTTGCGGTCAGTTTAACTGTATAGGTTCCTGCTGTAGCATATATTTTTGTTGGCGAGGCTAGTGTTGATGTCGTTGCATCCCCAAAATCCCATGCATACGTTGTGCCTCCTGTAGTTGTATTATTAAACGTAACCGTATTGCCGGCACATGCTGCATTTGCATTAAAATTAGCTGTTGGCTTTGCAAATACTAACACTGAACTTGAGGCAGTATTAATACACCCTTTATCGGTTGTAGCTGTAAGTTTTACAGTATAATTTCCAGCTGACGCATAGGTATTTGTAGGATTAGTGGCACCTCCTGAATTACCATCTCCAAAATTCCATTGATAGGTCATTGTTCCTGAAGATAAGGTAGACGTATTAGCAAAGGTTGCACTCAGCCCAACGCAGAAATTAGTTGGATTGGTAAATGAAACCGAAGCCCGGGGATGAACCGTTACATTAGAACTAGTTGTATCCTTACAGCCATTCACAGAAGTAACAATTAATCTTACACTATATGTTGCAGCGGCAGTATATCCTTTTGAAGGATTTGCAGCAGTAGAAGTATTCCCATCTCCAAAAGTCCACTCATGACCTACAGCACCTACAGAGTTGGTTGCAAAAGATAAAGCATCACCTGTACAGCCATTATCTACTTTGAAAGAAGCAACCGGCCTAGGCCATACTGTTACCGTTTTTGACAATGAATCTCTGCAGCCATTGGTACTAACTGAAACTAATTTTACATTATAATTTCCAGCCACATTATAGATATTAGTTGGGCTTGTGCTTGTGCTTGTGCTTCCATTCCCAAAAGTCCAACTATAAGTGGCACCATTAGTTGTAGTATTTGTAAAACTCATCAAGCCTCCGCGACAAATAGGATCAGGAGAAGCAGTGAATGATACCGAAGGACGAGGAAATACCGTAACAGTTTTGGTAATAGAGTCTCTACAGCTATTAACTGAGGTCAGAACTAATTTAACGCTATAGGTATTTGCGCTGGCATAAGTATAAGTTGGAGAGTTGGCAGCACTTGACTTTCCATCCCCAAATACCCAAACCTGAGAATTAGCTCCTGTTGATTGATTTGTAAAAGTTACTGCATTACCCAAGCATTGATTAGAAGCTGTGAAAGCAGGCACTGGCTTGGCAAAAATCGTTATGGCATTTGTAACTGAATCTTTACATCCAAAAGAATTTGTAATTACAAGTTTCACAGTATAGTTTCCAGCTGCTGTATAAGTTTTTGATGGACTAGCAACCGTTGAAGTTGTAGCATCCCCAAAATTCCAACTGTTGCTAGCAGCTCCCGTACTTGTATTATTAAATGTTATACTATTTCCTAAACAGGTGTTACCTCCAGTAAAGGCCGCTTTTGGTGAACTATTAACGGTATACGATTTTGCAACTGTATTGACACAGCCATTGGAAGATGTAGACGTTAAAGTAACAGTATACGTTCCTGCTGTAGGATAGGTATAGGTAGGATTGGTTGCAGTAGAGCTATTTCCATTTCCAAAATTCCAAGAATAAGTACTTGCTCCGGTTGAACTGTTTGTAAATGTGCTTGCAAAACCATTACAAACATTTGCAGTTGTAAAATTTGCAACCGGATTAGGATAGATTGTTACTGTATTTGCAACTGAATCTATACATCCATTACTTGAAGTTACTTTTAATTTAACACTAAAAGTATTGGCGCTGGCATAAGTATTACTAGGATTTACATTTGATGAATTATTACCATCTCCAAAACTCCATAGATAACTAACTGCACCACTTGATGAATTATTAAAGGTAGTTGAAGTTCCTATACAGTTATTAGAAACTGAGAATACAGCTTTTGGTTTACTAAATACATTTACTGTTTTTACTATAGAATCTTTGCACCCAAAAGTAGAGGTTGCAACTAACTTAGCACTGTATGTAGAAGCTACAGAATAGGTTTTAGTAAATGATGAACTTGTTGTTGTACTTGTTGTGCCATCGCCAAATGACCATGCCAAAGATGCATAATTGGTTGAACTGTTTGTAAACGTTGTGGCATCAGGGAAACAATTATTGGTAGCAGTGAAACTTGGAGTTGATTTAATATTAAATACAACCGTTTTAGTTATTGAATCTTTAAATCCACCAGGTAATGAAATTTTAAATTTCACATTATACGTTCCTGAAGAGTTATAGCGTTTACGTGCATTTTGAACATTAGATTTGGTTCCGTCTCCAAAATCCCAACTAAATACTAAACCTGAACCTGCTCCACAAGCATAAACAGTATTGTCGGTAAATATTGCTGAATCACCTTGACATTTTAATACAAAAGTGAAGGAAGGTGA
>CAMDGU010000013.1 GCA_945897885.1 Chitinophaga pinensis | reverse complement strand
TTGCCTGCGTTGGCTGTGTCTTTACTGTATATCAATAAGCGCAAGGTATCGTACTTATAATAGCTTTGTACCACAGGGCTGGTGCTAAGTATCCGTATCCTGTAGCTTGGGCTACTTTCTACATCAAATAAGGGTAGCAATCCTTTTATGATTCCATTGGTATCGCTTGTTATCCGTCCTAGTTCTCTTTCTGTTCCTTCAAAGTTTCCATTTTCATCGCTAAGTTGGGCAATAAATTGATTACCTTTATTAAATAATCCGTTTTTGGTATAAGGGATTTTAATCGTATCTCCTGCACAATAAGGGCCTTGTTTTACATAGCCACGGGTAATATCGATATCATGAATTTTGGCGACAATCAAGTCAAGACTTCCATTAGAAATAAATTGTTCAGAATTTAAATTTGTGGTATCATTAAATACGCCAACCGCCAAAATTTTTTTGTTAAATGCAGAAATATCATCCAAAGAATTATACTTCTTGCTTGTTGAAAAACGTTTCGCCCAAAGAAAACTTCCAAACAAATCTAATTTGGCAAGAAACACCCTTCCTTCTCTTTCATAAGTAATAATATCCCCAAATTCAAAATCTCCCTGAATTCTGCCACCTATATAAATGTATCCATTGTGGTATTCTAATGTTAAAATCTGAGAACTAGAGCTAGAAACACTGGTTCTTGGATATGTGGCATATTCTATTTCATAATTAGTATTAAAAATCAATACGATGGGCTTTCCGTTTTGATTAGATGTGATGGTTTTATTTCGAAAAATTATTGAATCGAAAAATGCTGTACCTACTATAATTTCCCCCTTTTCTGTAACAGTAGAAGATGCTTTTAAATTTGTACCCGAAAATAATTTATCAATCCTTTTTACCGCTAAACTTTTATCTAAACTAATTGAAAAATATCCACCGTTAGAAGAATCTTTATAATCTATTAAAGAATCTCGGTATGAAATTTTAGTAGCGTAGGTAGTCAGAATAATTTTATCATTATTGATATTTAATTGTTCATTCAGAAAATTGTAGTCAGGTATATTAATAAGTTTCGAGTTATTTATAATATTTAAATTAGTGTCCAAAATACAAACTACAAATCCCCCATTTGTATAACATTTAGATTTTAAACCGCAAAATTTTTGATTTGAAGAAGCACCAAACCCAACAGGTATTAATAACTTATTATCATAAATTTTTACGTCGTATATCCTATTGTAATTACTGTCTTGTATTACTAAAAATTTTATTGGGATGCCATCTTTATTCATTTTCATAACAAAACCATTTCTTGAGTATTTCTGTTTATTTTGACTATAATACGAATGGTAGCTTTCATTGCCATAATATACTATACCTTCTAAAGAACCCGTGATATAAATGTTCTCAGAAATAGAATCACTAATAATCGAACTGAACTGAATTGGTCCAAAAACACTATCGGAACCCCAAAGCCACAAAGGTTTGCCATTGTTATCCAATTTGCCAACACATGCAATAGTAGGATACTTTTGTTTTTTACTAAAAGAACCTAAAGATGTAATATTTGTACCAATCCAAGTAAGGTATGACCCATTTTTTGTTTGGACACATAAAGGATTGTTTTCGCCCCCGCTTCCACCAAAACTTTTAACCCATTCAAATTTTTGGGAATGGCTATTAATAGCCATTCCCAAAAATAATAAAGAAAATAGTAGAATCCTCCCCAGCACAATACAAAAATAACTAATTATTTCCGGCAGAAATAATCATGGTTTTAGTATCTATTAGTTTTGAATTTACCAGCAAGCTATAATGATATTGTCCTTCCGACAAATTACTGCAATCCAACTCTACTTGCCCAAATCCTGTTTGATATATGGTAAAAGCTTTGACTAGTTTTCCATTATTATCTATTACACGTAAAAAAGCGTTTGTTGCATTCTTAGGTAAAAAATAATCTATAAAAGTTATTCCATTGAAGGGATTTGGATGATTTTGAAATAATAAGGGAACTTCATTTAGTACTTCCTTTTGGTTGCCTATATCTTGAACATCATTTATTTTACTTGAAGAAAAAACTAAATCTAATTTTTGTTTCAATGAATCAATTATAGCATTCTGTTCTTTAATTGCATTGGCAAGAACTGGTATTATCTGCATATAACGGACACCATATAAATTTGAATCATTTTCTGGAATATAGACACATTCTGGTAAAACTTCTGCCAATTCTTGCGCAATAAATCCCAACTCAACTCTTTTCGAGATAATTTGAAAATAAGATGTAGGATTCAATTTTAGAATTTCAGCTAGTCCATAATCTAAATTTTTAATATTTTCCTTTACTCTTCTGTCAGAAACATCAGTAGCATCACCATGATACCATATATCTCTGAATGCTCCATTTGAGGAACCACCAACAGAATAACCTAAATCACAATTTGAATAACCAAATTCTGGTCTAATGGAAATCCTTGTTTGAATTTCAGTATCAAAAACCCTGAAGGCATTACCATGAAACCCTAAATAAGTATCAAATGCTCCAAAAATTTCGACATTAGAAGAATTTAATATTCTGAGACTTCCTTGTCCTGTGCCAGTTGCAATTGGTTTCATAGTTAATGCCCAGTCAGGATTAGGTGTAGCATATCCAATGGTTGTATTTCCACCGATACTAGTGGCTTTTATGATTTTCATTTGCCCTCTTGTAGCCAAAGCCCCACTAATACTAAATGAAGTAACACCTCCAGCCCATAAATTAACATCGTCATATGTGGAGGTTCCAATTTCATACACAGACCCCCCTGCAAATGAATTACCTCCCACTTGCCACACTGTATTAGGTGGAAATGGGGTTGAGGTACTAACAATTTTTCCAGTGTAATCAATAGCTAAATTTTTAGGAATAGTGGTTGAAGTTGGCAACCCTCCACTAATCGATGGTATAAATAAATCTGCCAAAGCTAAAGTTGCATTTCCATTATTTTGTATATAGAATAAATCTTTAGGGCCAGGGGTTACCGTATTGTCTTTTAAATGAAATACTTTATCGGTTCCTGTAGCAAATGAAGGCGATTTAATAACCTGAGTACCAACGACATTTATATCTCCATTTACATCCAATAAGGCACTTGGAATGGTTGTAATGGAACTAGTAGTACCTAATGCCAATTTTCCTGCTTTATAATACCTAAAAGTAGAAAACCCATTGTCATCAAATATTTGCATTGATAATGGATTTAAACCTGAAGGGTCTGCAATCGGATTAATTTCAAACTGAGCAAATGGATTGGAAATACCACTTCCAATATTTCCGTTACTTAGTATGGTTGCCCATTCAGTTGCAATGTGATTAGTACTTACGCTTACATCTGTGCCTTCTATAGATTGAAATATTAGCCTGTTCGGTGTAATTCCTCCTCCGGCTTCGTAGCCCCATGATATTACAGCATCCCTTACATCATCATATGTTGGAGTTTCAGGCACCAATTCAAATGTATTTCTTTCTTTTAGACCAAAATGCGCTGAATAATCATCCCATCGATGATAATCAATTAAGTAATTTATGCCAGAAATTGATCCCCACCCTGGAGTTAGTGTTGTAGGTTTCATCCAAGCACCCTTAAAACTCCATTTGCCACGATAGTGTTCGTAATTAAAAGTATGTTGGGATACTCCTAAATTGCCACCAAAAAAAATTCCACGGGTATCAATAAAATCATACCCTTTACCAACTATACTTTGTGTTGCTGTTGATGTGGTAGCAGGAAAAGGAAAGGATTGTAAAAAATTAGTGGTGGTAGGAGTCCAAGTGCCGTTGTTCATTAGTTGATGATCTTGTCCCCAAGCAAATTCGGTGCAAATGACCATGAATGAAATCATAAGAAATAGCTTAAATTTTAAAATCTGATGAATGATCCGGTTAATTTTTTTCATAATGTTTTTTTTCAAAAATATAAACAATTATTTTTTGATTTCATCCGTATTGTTACCTAAGTAAAAATACGAATATGGCTATAGGTGATTGGAGCGTTAGAATTATTTTTATTTGCGGCCTAATATAAAAACCAAAAATATGGCCTCACCCTTATCCACCCAAGTTGTTGAAGATCTAAAACAGAATTTTTACTGGTCTTACATTTCACAAGATAAATCGAACTTTGAATTAATCAATTTAGAGTTAACCATTGAACAGTTTTTAGAGTATATCGATATTGATTTATTTGGAACAACTCCTTACTCATCAAATGATTTGGGGACTTTTGCAGCTAAATAAATAGCGATTTTATTCAAAAATAACTCATACTAGTATTATTTGAACTTTCTGTGAATTTTTACTAATATGAACATTGTATTTACTCTATAATGTAAATTTTCTATTAATTTATCATTATAGAAATATTGGTCTGAACCATAAACTGGTTTATTTAAAGTAGTATTAAACTCCAAAAATATTTCAGATTTTTTTACCCTTCCATAATTACAACCTAAATTTAAATAGAATATAAATGAATTATAAGTCTTGGAAAAATTATTAAAATCATACACATGTTTTAAGCTAAAAGTATCCTTTTGAGTATAGGCAGAAGTCTCTCCCCCAATTGAAAATGGGTCTAGTTTTTGAAAATTAAAACCCGCGACAACCTTTAACTTAGAATGCCTAAACCGGGGAGTATATTTTAAACCTAAACCTATTCCATAATTAATATCCTTATGCCAATTATTTTCTGAATAGGAGGCTTGGTCACTGTCATTAGTATATTGAAAAAATGTTTCTACTTTTGACGTATTAGCATTTAAATTTAAACATAATTTAACTTTTGGAGTTATCTTATGTTCAACACCAAATCCTACTAAAAAACGAGGACCTGCGAAACCATTTAATCCACTTTATGTAGCATTTTTTATTTTTCCGGAAATAATCTGCATACCCATACCGTAATCAATAAATAGTTGATTATTTCTTTGACCTTGACTTAATGAAGGAACACTTGTCAAAGTAAATACAAATATTAATATAAGGATATTCCTATTAAATATACTTCTTTTAATATTTTTCATTTTTTTATTTATGAATCTCCACTTAATTTAATGAACAGGCAGTCAATTTAGAAAAAAAATTACGACTGAATAAAATGACGGCATTTTGTGTGGGAGGGTTGGGTTTTACTTTGAAATTAATAGTCTTTCATTATAAGTTTCCGATAAAGTAATAACTTTAATGTAATAAATACCTGTTGGATTATTGATTAATGATATATTTTTAATAAAGGCAGAATCATCAGCTTTTTCGTTGGTGAAAAATATTTGTTGCCCTAAACAATCATAAACATCTACATGAACTGGCTCACCAATTTTTGTATGCAATTCAATTGTAAATTCACTATTATTAGGATTGGGGTAAATTTTAATTCTCGATTTTTTCGAGTTTAACTTATCTATTTTAGTTGTTAGCTGACAAAAAGTTGGTTCTGGTTTTTGAATAGGTAATCTAATAGTGGCTGCGCCATCAAAACCACCTATATTGGGACATATCTGAATATAGGTTCCATCAATATGACAAATTTTATATGCAGCTGACCCAGTAAAACCAACAAGAGAATAAAAACTATCCAAAAAATCCACATTGGAGACAGCCCAGAAACTTGGAATTAGATTTTTAATTTCAGAAACTGAAAGTATTGCTGAATTTGAGTTATTCAACACTATCTTAATTAGTCTTGAAGCAGTTGTTGTTATGTAAAGTGCATTATCATACCATGTGAGATCACCTGAAGCTGAATAGCCTATACTATCAATATAATAACTTGTCGCATCCTTAGTTCTAATTCCGTAAAGTTTCTTATCAAATTCTACCAAAAGGGTTGAATCATTTAATCCTTCTAGAGACCTAGCTCGAAATCCCGTGTTACCAATAAACACAGAATTTCCACTAGATTTATCAATTTTATATAAATTGCCATTATTTACAATTCCCCAAAGTTGTCTATCGGGAGTAAATGCAATATCACCATCATAAAGTCCATCAGAACCTACATAATGTGATTCACAATTATTCAAATCCAAAGTATAAAGTTTAGAATCTTTGCTAACAAAAATTGATTGTTGTGAATAAACCTTAAAATAGCCTGTTATAACCAATAAAATCAAAAGTTGTTTCATGTTTCAATTTTAATAACCCTTTTAATGCTAATACTTGATTAACTTACTGTTGACTGTTTTGTCGGGAAATTTTATCCTTAAATAATAATTACCCGGCTGTAAACTTTCGACATTTATATTGTTGAGGATATTAAAGGGCTGATTCTCATAAAAAAAAATTAACCTGCCTACATTATCATAAATACTAACCGTTTCCCAACTATCATTAGTAAAGTATAACTTGTCCCCATTATTGGGATTTGGATAGGTAACATTCTCCTTCAAATTTTTACAATTGTCATTATAGCAATAAGAACCAGTGTCATATTTGATTAACACTACCTGTAGATCGTAATTCAATTCTTTGTATCTGTCGCATAGATATAAGGCTCCTCCGTCAGATGTAGCCCAAAAACGAATTTCTCCATTTATATAATTCAACTTGCTATCAGCATATGAAAATAATTTTGCCTTTTTCCAAGTAAAGGAAGTATCAATTATCGTTTCATAATAGTCTGTTGAGTTTGCATATCCGCCCCTTATTGTAAAATCGCTATTATCATTATTATCCCAAAACTGATATACTCCAAAACTGTCAGGAATTTCTTTCAGATACATTACATCAAAGTTTTCATTAAAACAGACTAGGGTATCTTTGCCATTGCTAGGTCTTTTTCTTAAGCCATAAAATCTATCTCCACACTTTTTAAAAGTACGAAGGCTGATATTAGAAATTTTTTTACTGAAAAATTCGTTTCCAATCAAGTTCATTTTTCTTACTGTGATACAATTCATCAAACATTTATTTTCGCTTGCAATTGTAATTATACTCGTATCATTTAATTGCCATAACATATTCTCATTATAACTATTAATAACATAATTACCTAAAGAAATTGAAGGAATGGCTTTATTTACTTTGAGTTCCCCCTCTTTTGTAATGTAAATATAGTTCACTATATAACTGCCTGAAAATCCTATTTCGACATCTAGCATAAAGATGAAATCGCCATTAGACAGTTTTTGATAGTATAAAGTATTTCCGGTTGGAATACCCTTGCGAATAGCGCAAGGAACCTTTATGTTTTTCAAAACCCGGAATTCAGAATCAAATAATTTAAAGCTAGAGAAATACAAGGAATCGAAGCCAACGGAATACTTCCAGAATATTTCATCTCCTGCATTATAAAGGGATCCTCTTTCATTTACTCCATCATCAAAATACAAACGATCAACTATACTTCCGGATTTATCCAATTTTAGAATTGAAAATCTATACGGCTCACTCACCAAACTATTAGTAAAAATGGGTATAAAATAGAAATTCTTTATTTCTGCAGGATGGTATGAAAACTCAAGGTTGTATTCTGGTTGAGCAATGGGCTTGATAAATCGTATTTGTCCTAATGAATGGATCGCAGATACTAAAGTAACAAAGCACAACAGGATAATTTTTTGTTGTGCTCTAATTTTACTATTTAAATTCTTATTTTTAATCAATAGCTATTCTTATTATTGTTTGATGCTTTGTTTTTAGATCGGTTACTTTTCCAATATAAATTCCTTTAGAGAGGGTCGAGAATAATTGTATTTTATTAGTACCTTCCTTTACATCTCTTTCATAAACTTTAACACCCTGTAGGTTATATAATTCAAAGATATTCCTATTATTCGAATTTTCTATTTCAACAATAAAATTGCCATGGTTGGGATTCGGCATTACTTTAATGGAGAAAGGATTGTTTATTTTAGTTGAGGATGCTACTAATCCTTCGCCACCACCTTCTTCCTCTTGTTCTTCAAAAAAAGTGTCAAAAATATCTTGATACGTTTGGCAAGTATTTATTTCTAATACTTGCAATATATCTCCTCCACCTAGCCCGTCATTTGATGAAACTGCAACCTTCACACCTCCCCATGCTGTTGTATCAAATCCAAGTGCTTCGTATTCCATAAGTGTATCATAATGAGTATGCTTCCAAACTAAATTACCAAAAGTATCAAGGCACCATACCTCGAAACCCTTCCAATCATCAATAATTAAATTAGATACAATATATAAATTACCGTTGTCATGTTTCTTAATCCCTATTGCCTTGTCATTAGTGTTCATATAACCATTCAATTCTCTCAACCAAGAAACAAATCCCCCTAGCTTACTAACTAAAAAGTTGTCACTACCACTATGCATATTCTCAACACTGTAAGTACTTGCATCAGGATTTATTATTGTATCATTAATAAATACTATAATGCTATCGCCTGGGTCTATTACACTAACAGTTATACCAGTAGTATATATTTCATTAAAAGTGGTATCCATCCAGTCCTCAATAGATTTGAATTCCGGATTGAGAGTTGTAATATCTTTTGAAGGCCAGGTAATAAAACCAACAACCGTATTGGAATCAATAGTTCTCAATAAATGGGGATTAAAAGTAAATTCACCTGAACTGTTTGGATAAACAATCGGAAAATCTGATACTCTATTTAAATTTTCATCCACTAAAGCGATGCCTGATTTGTTTTGCAAAGAATCATATACGCATCCTATTGTATCAATTAATTTTCCTTTTAACGTAGGATAATAATCATCATCAATTGTACTATAATCTATTCCTAAATCATAGAAAAGTATAGCTCGTGCTATAAAAACTGGAATTCCTCCTGCGATTGTTTGCTGTGAAGCAATAATATTCACATTTGATGCCTGTGTTGAATCCAGACCATCAAATGTTGAATCTTTCATTTCTATTATAAGTCCGAGCAGGTAAGCGTAAGTGGTTTCTATATTGTTTCGAGGAGAGAAGGCTCCTAATAAGGTTGTCGCATTATTGTAATTACCTGTGTCTATATTTTTTTCGATATTTATTATTTTGGCAATGGTAGTATCCCTAGCACCAATCAATGAATCCATAGCTGAATACCTCCTCTCCCAGTAATAAGTATTATTCCACCAAGATACATGTCGGGGGAATGAATAAGCTGTATCTTCATCCTCAAAATCATCATCTTCGTCCTCATCATCCACCATTAAATTTGGGTCACAATCAAATGGTGCCTCTAGTGGAGCTGGAGGGTCGGTCCAAAAACTAGTTCCCATATTCGCAGCCACATCGGTATGTGAATTATCTTTACTCAAAAATTGAATAACTTTAGGGAGATCCTCACCTTCTGCCCATACCCACCTATTATGGGGCTGAGGTTCGGTATTCCAAAGTTCCATATCCTGACCAAATGATTGCATGTCATTAAAAAAATTATTTCTTGCTGAAACATGATTTTTTCCATGAATATAACTGAATGTATTAGTTTTTGAGGCTGGTCGTAAATATTCCCAGGCTAGTTGAATTCCTGTAACACCCTCGTTGAAGGAATTGCATAGAATGTTAGAATGGAACATAGTACCTGCAGCAAGAATACCAGTACCCGACACGAAAGTATTATTCCTAATATTTGAATATTCGCTATTATCTAACCAAATACCCTTGTTTTGCCAATTTCGTGGATCTATATGGCTAAATGTATTATCTAAAAATCGAAATCCACGCGTATTTTCTACTTTTATGCCTATATATTCAGGATTTAACTTGTTAGTGAAGGTAAATGTATTTGAAACAACTCTTTCGACTTCAAGTTCTGCATAAGTTTTGTTCAAGAAACTAGGAGGCATTAAATCTGGAAGATATTTTGCATTGTCAGTTTTTTCAACACCTGTTATATTTGAAAGTTTAATCCCTAAGCCTATATTTAAAAATGTGTTATCACGGATATCTAATTTTGTATAGATTCGAGTTTCTGTACTTCTAAATGGTTCGGCAATTACTACTCCAATACCAAACGGCCTATTTAAAAAATCACAATTTGAAACCCGGATTTCAGAGGACATTGATGCTGGGCAGCAAGATTCAAGCGTGTGGTTATCAAATAATAATATACCAGTTTTACAATCGATAAAGGTATTGCGAGTACTGCCATCATCAGACCCAATAATTAATTTTCTATCATTACTTCTTGTACAACTTATTCCGATAGTATTTGAAATGAAAGTACTTTTAAAAATTTCTAAATTATAATTATCTTCTGCAATGATTCCTGTATTGCATCTTGAAAAAACAACTTCATCCGAAAACTTTAAGGAATATCCGTATGGCCGAACTTCACTAGGATTAACCTTTTTAGTATACCTATTTCCCAAAGACTTTATTCCAAATGATATTTCAGTTGATGAAGTGGATTTAAATTCACTAAATTTTATATTTACATTCGATTTATAAATAAGGATTCCTATATAGCCATTTTCAAAAATATTCTTGCCTCCTCCAGATGCCTCAGATTTTCCAATGGTAATCTCATTTGTACTTTGAATGCTGCCTACTTTTATTCCAAAAACACCTTTCCCCGTAGCTGCTGATAATGAAGGGTCTTTTAACGGTATATTATGAATGAAATTATTGCCATGAATAATATTACTCGTACCTTGTGTCTTGCAATCATTTAATTCAATATGGGTATGGGATGCTTCAAAAGTATTTGAATGAATAGTAAATTCAGAAGTTGTTCCAGTAACCTTTATACCAGTGACTGCATCATGAAGCGTATTTGAAGTAAAAACAATTTTGCCTCCGGATTGAACAACAATACCTTGCCACATATCACAACTGCCGTCTAGGAGAGAGCTGTTAATAGTTAAGGTTATCCCTGACTGCACAGTAATGACTGCACTAGGGCCAAAACGAATATGTGAACTGTTATTAATCGTTAAATCGTTATTAACCGTAAATGTACCATTGATTTCAATATTTCTCCCTGACCAAGGGCTTGCTTGGCCACACCCAGTGACATTATCATTCGTAAACGCAAAACCCGTGGTAGGGGTAAACGCAGTAGCGTTACTTTCATTTGTTAAGGAAACATCATCTATAAAAACTCCTGTAGGTCGCGCGTCCACATTATTTGTATTATCTCCAATAATGATTGGCTGCATTCTAAATTGTATAAAATCTGCTCCTGCAAAGGCTGTAGGGACTGTAAAAAGTGCTTCACAGTATTCCCATGTAATAGTTGATTTACTATCATCTTGATTTTTAGGATTTACATCTATTGATTTTGTGGTATACGCAATCCAACCATCACAGGGTGTTGTTACACCGTTTTTATAGAAAACAACTTGAATTTTATTATTTGAATGATTGATCTGCCCCATACCATAAAAAAAAGTAAATGACTGAATTGGAATTGTCCAGAAACTAATTTTGTAGGTACATCCTGCTACTAGTGGCTCTGTTAATTCGGAAACAATATTGCCTCCATAATAGGGTTCAGAGCCTGTGGGTAAACGATTGTTTCTTGCATCAAACCTGCCTCCATAAAACCCTATATACCTATTTCCCGTTGAACGCACAGGTACTTGATTACCAGAAAAACCTTTATATATTTGATAAATATTATGACCAGTTCCATATTGATTTCCAAAATAAATGTCATGATCCACAAATCTGGTATCAAAAACAAGAGGCCTAATTCCTGCCCCTGCTGTGCCGGTGCAATTAAAATTTAATGGACCTATATTCCAATCATCAGGCATAGGATGTTCATCAACAATAGGATCAGCGGTAAGGTCATACTCAGGAATATTCCCATTTTCAAAAGACCCATTTTGAATTAATTGACCAAAACTTAGGTTGCTAATGAACATGGCACATAAAAGAAAAAATAATGTTTTTAGAATGAGGTTTTTCATAATATAATTAATTTAAAGTTTTTAATTGTTAATCAAAAGTGATTTACTTTTCAGTCTAAAACTATAGGTGTTTTTAATAAATAATATCCGTATTTATACCTAAGTAAAAATACGGATATGACCATAGGTGATTAGTGCATTAGAATTATTTTTATTTGCGGCTAATATAAAAACCAAAAATATGGCCTCACCCTTATCCACCCAAGTTGTTGAAGATCTAAAACAGAATTTTTACTGGTCTTACATTTCACAAGATGAATCGAACTTTGAATTAATAAATTTAGAGTTAACCGTTGAACAGTTTTTAGAATATATAGATATTAATTTATTTGGAACAACTCCTTACTCATCAAATGATTTGGTAACGCTCCATTATGGATTAAACACTAAGGCTTTAGATTCGAGTATAAAATACTTTACCTATATGCTTGCAAATTCCGAGATTAATGGACTAGGTGTAATGGAAAATTTAGGCATTATTGATTATCCTACAGAGTTTCTTTTGCTAGAGGAAGGCCCAAGTCATTCAGCTATAAGTACTACTCAGTATGGAACTTATAAAGGTTTGTACGAAGATGAATTAATATATAGCCCATACATAAACACTGTAACAGTAATTGACACGTTCACTAACCACCCATTAATGTGCTCTTTTCCAAAAGAGGATTTTAGAAATTTTATTTTAGACAACATGTCTTCCCCAACTATGGATTTGAATACCTTGAAGTTAGTATTCCAAATGGGAGCAACACTATATTCTGGTGTTGATTCTGATTATAAAGTTGAGACAGCCTTAGTTATAACCAAAGATGTTTCAGGACTAAGACTTGACGGGGTTAATTACTTAAACAAACCATTTGAATGTAAGGCTATGGATGTTGGATATTTATGCCCACCTGACTGTAACATTTAATTTGTTTATTTGCTGAGTGAAATTTTACTTAAATCTTATCCCTATTATCTTGATAGGTTGTGTAACCATAATAGGGACATATAGATTTAAGTATTTAGGAAAAGTGGAAAAGTTAGTCCTATTGATTTTCTTTTTAAATTTAATTACTGACTTGGTTTCAATAAAACTTCGAATGCACCATAAAAATACTAATTACCTTTATAATCTTTTAAATCCAATAGAGATTATTTTGACATTAGTTGTTTATTACAAGTATCTTTCGAGTGGAAAATTTAAAACATTATTAGCGGGTTGCGTTATTGCATTTCCAATATTCTCAGCTGTCAACGTTATTTATTTTCAGGATTTCTTTAAAGAATTTGCTAACTATTCATTTTTTTTAGGTGGTATTTTAGTTAGTTTTTTCTCTTATATGGTTTGGAAAAACGATATTAAAAATAACATTATTTCTAGGAATAATATTATTTTATGGTTTGCCGCTGCAAATTTTGTTTACTATGCTTCTACTATACCAATAATGAGTGCTCATAATTGGCTATCAGTAAATTTAAAAGGTATGGCTTTCCCAATTTATACCTTAAATAAGGTAATGTATGGAATTTGGGCAATAATAATCGGAATTGGTTTTATATGGAAACGACAGGCAACTACATAGTTTTTATGATTATAGCTTCAGCAGGAGCGGTGATGTTAATGTTGTTTCTAATTATAGATATTTTTTTAAGCTACAAAAACAAACAATTAAAACACCAAAATGAGGTGTTGGCCTTAAATTCGAAATATGAGAATGAGATACTTACCATTAAAAATGAAGTAACCGAACAAGTATTTAATGATATAGCATTTGAACTACATGATGATATTTGTCAAACCTTGTCATTGGCTGTTGTTCAGATTAGGCAGTCCGAAGACTTCAATGGCCCGATAGATCAATATATTTCAAATTCACGCGATTCAATTCTGCAAGCAAGAGACGATATAAAAAACATATCACACACATTAAGTAGAGATTACTGGAAAAATTTTGATATAAATACTTCTTTAAAAAGATTAAATGATAAACTTAACAATACTAATAGAATAAAGACAAACTTTAATATTAGCCCGGACATTCATTTTAATTCAAAAGATGATGAAATTATTGTAATCCGAGTTCTGCAAGAGCTAATAAACAATTCTTTAAAGCACAGTCAAGCTTCACTTATTGAGGTATCATTAACACTTGAAAGTGGTGGTATTCATTTGATTTATAACGATAATGGAATAGGTTTTAATCTAAACACTATTACTAATGGAAAGGGATTAGGAATGATTTCAATAAAACAAAGGATGAAATTATTAAAGGCAGAATGGCAAATAAATTCAGAAAATCAAAAAGGCTTTCGGTTTGTATCAACAATTCCAATAACATTATCGAATGAATGAGCAATTAATAACAATAGGGATGGCAGATGACTATCAAATGATTCGACAAAGTATCAAATCTTTAATTGACAGAAATACTCAATTTAAGGTAATAATGGAAGCAGATAACGGCAAAGAATTAATTGAAAAAATTGAATCGGGGGCAGAAGTACCAGCAATTTTATTGATAGATATTAGAATGCCGGTTATGGATGGCTATGAAACTATGGAGTATTTAACCAAAAACCATCCTAAATTAAAAAGTATTGCCTTGTCTGTGAATGATGATTTTCATTCTGTCTTTAGAATGATTGAAAATGGGGCAAAAGCATATTTAAAAAAGGGATGTACAACTGAAGAACTTTTAGAAACAATTCAGCAAGTTTATTTAAAAGGTTCATACTACGATAGTTTTGTTACTAATAGTTTAATTGAATACCAACATGCAAGTATTGAAGTACATTCTGATGAAAATTTAAAAGATAAAGCTTTAGTTAATAAGTTAACCGAAAGAGAATTAGAATTTATTTCAATTGCTTGTTCTGATTTAACTTACAAAGAAATAGCTGACAGAATGCATATTTCACCAAGGACTGTCGATAGTCATAGAGTATCTGTATTTTATAAACTAAAATTGAAATCAAGGATAGCATTGGTAATATTCGCGATTGAGAATAAAATTTTTACTAAAAAGGTAGTTGAACAAGACTCTTATAAATAACACCAAGTACTTAAGTAAAAATACTTATGGATTCTGTGAAAAATACGGATATCGAAGGGTTTTATTAAATCTCATCTTTGTTTTAAAATAAATTTTAATTATGAGTTGGATTAATGTCGATGACAAACACAAGAAAAAGTATGATCGTGATTTTGTAGCATGTGATGAACCTTATGAACGCAAATACATTATAGATACTATAATGGAAGCATTTCCATATTTTAACAGGCAAAGTGTGGAAAGAGCAGTTGACCATTGTTGCAAAACAATTAGAGCCCCGAGACCAAGATTAACATTTTTGAATTGTGTAAAAGATAGTATAGGTAAGGTTTAATTACTGTTGGGCAAAGCAAGAATTAAATAAATCTTCCAATTCTTTTACTTTCTTTATCATCTATTACTTATAACTGGGCTAAGCATGTTTAAGTTGACGATTTGATATTTAAAAATGTCGTTCAAGTCTTTAGAAGAATTGAAACTGAAAAAATACATCTACTTATTAAAGAATGTTCTTAAAGGTTTAAAGAAACTTTTATCAATAGATAGCTTTTTGCTTAAATGGTTACATAATGCAATGACCAATACCTTATTGATAGGTCGGTAATTTTTGCCGGTTTAGAATTAAATATAAGAATATTTTTTTCTAATTTCCTTGCTAAAACTAGTTCAACCCAAAAAGTTACGAATCATAAAAAAGCATCTTCAATAATTATTGTAACTGAAAATTATACAATTGAAATACTTTTGTCAAGCAATGAAAATAAAGCCTGAACAATATATTTTTATTAATATTATTGACACGTTAAAAGTATAATATTTTGAATTGTTATAAATAATTAAATAGGAAATAATTACCAAAACCAGTAAAAAACAGGATTAAATTTGAAATTATAACAAATAATGAAAATCCTCCATACAGCAGACTGGCATATTGGCCAATTATTTCACGAATATGATCGAACTTATGAGCATCAGCAATTCCTAAACTGGTTGGTGCATACTTTGAAAGAAGAACAAATTAATGCTTTACTTATCAGTGGAGATGTGTTCGACCTTTCCAATCCAGCTTCTGTATCTGTGAGAATGTTTTATACCTTTTTAAATGAAGCCACAAAAACAAACCCCGATCTACAAATAATTATTACTGCTGGTAATCACGATTCTGCCACAAGGTTAGAATCTCCCAAGCCACTTTTAGAATCATCAAATATTCATATAGTAGGATTAGTTGAAAGAGATTCAGAAGGTAACATCGATTACGAAAAACTCATCATTCCAATAAAGAATGCTGAGGGTATAATTAAAGTCTGGTGTCTCGCCATACCATTTTTACGCATGGGTGATTATCCTTTAATAGCGGATAGCTCAAATTCCTATTCAGAAGGTGTTGCCGCATTATATAAAGAAGCTTTTGAATATACTCTAAAGAAAAAACAAGATGGCCAGGCTATTATTGCCATGGGACACCTTCATACAAACAATGCAGAAATAACAGATCTGGATAAAACAGAAAGATTAATCATGGGTGGTGTAGAATGTATTTCGGCAGCCGCTTTTCATGATGATATCAAATATGTAGCTTTAGGGCATATTCATAAAGCACAAAAAATTGGAGCGAAAGATCATATAAGATATTGTGGCAGTCCACTTCCTATGTCTTTTTCAGAGTTAAACTACAGCCATCAGGTCATTGTTTTTGAATTGGAAGGAGAAAATATCAAGGAAATACGTTCAATTGAAATTCCTCTATCAGTATCACTTGAAAGAATACCTGGAACACACCAACCTTTACAAGAAGTACTTTCTTTACTGGCACAATTACCAGATGGAGATAAGGAAAATGAATTATATCCTTATTTAGAAGTACGGGTCTTATTGGAAGGTCCCGAGCCAGCATTGAGGCACAGAATAGAGACCGCTTTGACGGGCAAAAAAGTAAGGCTGGCTAAAATTGATCCCAAATATCCGGCTTTGACCAACTCGTCAGAATTGTTAAGCCAGGACAAGCTTAATGAACTTCAACCGCTAGATATTTTTTCAAAGATTTATCAATCAAAATATAATACGCCTCTTCCGGAAAATATGATTCAACTTTTCACTCAGGTATCGCAGGAAGTAAACCAAAAAGAGGACTAGAATGAAGATACAAGCTATACGCATAAAAAACCTTGCCTCTTTAGAGGGTAATACAGAAATTAATTTCACGCAGGATCCGCTATCTTCAGCTGGAATTTTTGCCATTACAGGGGCAACAGGCGCTGGTAAATCTACGATACTGGATGCTCTCTGTCTTGCTTTATATGGGAAAACACCACGATATCTTCAGGCAAAAGAAATCGGAATAGAAATTTATGACGTACAAGGGAGTACCATTAGCCAAGGGGATGTTCGGGGTATCTTGAGAGACGGTACAGCCGATGGATTTGCGGAAGTTGACTTTGTAGGGGTTGATGGACAGAACTACAGGGCTAAATGGAGTGTGAGGCGAGCAAGAGACAAAGCAGAAGGTAGTATGCAGGCTGACAATATTGAACTCAGGAACATCTCATCCAATATTATTATCCCCGGCAAAAAGGTAGAAACCTACAAGGAAATAGAACGCCTGGTAGGGCTAAATTTTGAGCAATTTACACGTTCTGTATTATTGGCTCAGGGTGATTTTACGGCATTCTTAAAAGCCAATAAGGATGAAAAGGCATCCTTGCTCGAAAAATTGACAGGTACACACATCTATTCCGAAATTTCGAAAAAGGTGTATGAAAAATATAAAAACGAAGAAATGCAACTTCGGGATCTTAATCTAAGAAAAGAAGGCATCATTACTCTGACTGAGGAAGAACTGAAAACCTTAACTGAAAATCAAATAACAATTAACTCCCAGATCGAGATTCTTGAAAAACAAATTGATGGGTTAAGCAAAGAAATTTCCTGGCATGAACAATTGGCCCAACTAAAAACAAACCAAGTTTTGGCAGAAACTTCAAGAGTCAATGCTATTGAAGTTAAGACAAATGCTGTCAGTCGGGACCAAAAGCTGCAACAAGCAGAACAGGCGCAAAAAACCAGAACCTGGGTAGATGCTCTTCAACTTGACCAACAGCAACAAGAGCAAAAAAATGCAACATTAAAAAAACTAGAAGAAGCCATCGTTGATCTCCAAAAACAAAAAGAAGAACAGGAGAAAAAACTTCAGGAGTCGGAAAAAAACTTGGCAGAGAAAAACAAATCCTTTGCTGAAGCTGCGCCTATATTGGAAGAAGCGAAAAGGTTAGACACCATAATTTTCGAAAAAAAGGAACAACTGCTAAAAGCCAAAGAAGAGGCCGAAAAAGCTACAGAAAAAAACAAGGAACATCGAGTTATATTGCAAAATAAAAGGACCGAATCAGATAATCTGCTTACAGAGATAGAAAACCTTGAAAAGTGGAAAACGGCAAACATTGACCGTAAACCCATAGCCGAAAATATAGATATTATTCTTTCCAAACTACAAGATGCCCAAAAACTATTGGAGGCTTTGCAATCTTCGGCAAAAGATCTTAGCGAAGTACAGAATAAAATTAAGGCAAAAAAAATTGAAAAATCAGGACTTGAAACCAATTTAGAAATTAAGCAAAAAGAATGGGAATCGCTGAAAAAAAATTACGAAACCCAATCGAAAGAACTCCTGCTTATCCCGATTGAAACGATCAATTTAGAAAAAAACGAGGTGGATATTGCTTTAGAAAATACCATAAAGGCACAGGCACAATGGCAACTGTTCTACAGTTTGCTGGTTGATTTCGATGCCTTACGCCAGAAACAGCTAAAGGATGTCGCAACGCAAAAAACCAATGAAGAAACCTTAAAACAGCTCAACCAACGTTTGATCAATGAAAATATAAAGAAAGAAACATCCGAACAGTTGCTACAAAAAGCTCGTCTGGCTGCAACAGAAAATGTTGAAAAATTAAGGGAGAGCCTGGTTGATAATGAACCCTGCCCGGTCTGTGGGAGTGAAAACCATCCTTATGCCTTACACAGCGTGCAGTTGGAAAACGTACTGGTAGAACTTGAAAAAGCACATACGAAAAATGAAAGCACCTACCTCTCAACCTTGCGCCAGCAAAGTAGTTTGGAGCAGGAATGCCAAACACTGAATCTTACCATTGCAAGTCAGGAAGAAAACATCGTTACTAAAAAAATAGCACTAAGTGCAAGACAAGATAATTGGGATAAGTTTTCCATAGCAAAGGAATGCCATACTTTACCAAACGAGCAAAAGGCAAGCTGGATAGAAGAAAGACTAAAAGCCTTTAAAATGAAGCAAACGAGTCTCCAAACTCAAATTCTTGCACATGCCACCCAAAAACAACAACTTGAAACAGATAAAAGTAAGCTCGATCAACTTAAAGAAACAGGTGACAGCCTTAACAACCAAATAAAAGACAATAAAAGAGACCTGGATTCACTCCATGAGCAGCAAAAAGGGATACTTCAGGATCAGGAAAAAGCTACAATTTTACTTGACGAGATAGTACAAAACCTCAACCCATATTTTAGCGTTTCGACATGGATGTCTAACTGGACAAACTCGCCTGAGCCTTTCCTTGAACAGATAAAATCCTTTACTCAAAAATGGAATGAAAATATTAAAAAAATTGAGGATGACAGCCGCCAACAAAGTATCCTAATCGCCACCCTAAAAGAATTGGAAACCCAATCCAAAAGCTTTTTAGAAGATGCTAACCAAAAAAGAGATATACATTCTAACCAGGAAAAAAAAATTCAGGCATTAATCGAAAAACGCAACACAATTTTCGAGGGGCAATCTGTTCAACATATTGAGGTAAAGCTAAAAGAGTCAATTGCAGAGGCCCAGTTACAAGTCGATGGCAATAAAACCATTCAACAAAAACTCAACTTAGACAGTGCCACAGCAATAACTCAAAAAAAACAATTACAGAAGGATATTATTGATCTTGACTTAAGAGTAGAAACTAATGCTCAAAAAATACAGGATTGGCTCAATAGTTATAATCAAAAGTTTACTGCTCAATTAAACAAGGAAGAACTTTTAACCTTGCTTTTACTTACGAACGAATGGATAGAGGCTGAACAAACAGCTCTCAAAGCCATTGATGATGAAGTTACGAAAGCAAATTCAGTCCTAAAGGAAAGAACCCAACTTCTCGAGCAGCATAAACAAAAGTTTTTGTCTGAAAGGTCATTGGAGGAAGTAACAGAATTGAACAATACGGCTAAATTAGATTTAGAACAAAACAAACAAACCAAAAATGAAATTAGCTTCAAGTTGCAACAAGATGAAAACAATAAAACCAGAATAGGCGACCTCCTGAATAGTATTGACAAACAAGCTTCCATTACCGAAAACTGGAGCAAGTTGAATGAAATTATTGGCTCCGCTGATGGCAAGAAGTTTCGCCAGATTGCACAGGAATACACATTGGATGTTTTGCTGGGTTATGCCAATATTCATTTGGAAGGGTTAAGCAATCGTTACAGGATACAACGTATCCCTGATTCCTTGGGATTACAAGTTGTAGATCAGGATATGGGCGATGAAGTACGCACCGTTTATTCGCTTTCCGGTGGTGAATCTTTTTTGGTATCCCTTGCATTGGCATTGGGCCTTGCCTCTCTTTCTTCCAGCCGGATGAAGGTAGAATCCCTGTTTATTGACGAAGGCTTCGGTTCGTTAGATCCTACCACACTCAACATTGCTATGGACGCATTGGAGAGATTACATAACCAGGGAAGAAAAGTGGGTGTGATTTCTCATGTGCAGGAAATGACTGAACGCATTCCAACACAGATTAAGGTAAGTAAAATGGCTAGTGGGAAGAGTAAGGTGGAAGTATTGGGATAATAATTTTTTAGACAATTTTTTACAGCAAAATATAAAAACAAATTTTATGGCAGAGTATAAAAATCCCTATATATCAAGAGTCCGAATTAAGAATTTTAGAAATTTCTTAGATGTAGATGTTATCCTTGATCATAAGCAGGTTATCATAGGAGAAAACAACATCGGGAAAACAAATTTTCTGAGAGCCATCCAATTGATATTAGATAAAGATTTTTCCGATAATGATCGCCAGTTAACAGCAGATGATTTTCATGATAGCATAAAAGATCCGTTAGTAAATGGGGAAGAAATTGAAATTATTTTAGAAATAAAAGGATACGAGCACAATAGAAAACTTGTAGCTCAATTTTCAGATGCTATCATATCAGTAGATCCACCGCTTCTTCAATTTACATACCGATACTTTCCTAATCAAGATGAGATAGGAAATATCATTAACTATAAATATGAAATATTCAAGGGAAACGCTGAAGAACGAAAATTCACTAACGAAGACCGAAGCTATATCAATATTTTTGTAATCAGAGCTTTAAGAGATGTTGAGCGTGAACTAAAAGCTAACAAAAACTCACCACTTTATAAGTTGGTAAAGCAATACGAAATCACACCCGATAGTTTAGAAGATATTTCAGAAGGCCTAAAGGAAGCTGCTAATGGAATCTTGGAATTAGATGAGATTGTCCATATTAAAAATACCCTTACAGATCGATTTGCTTCTTTATCAGGTCTTCAAGCGGATAACGAAATTTCCTTAAGAACATTCGATATTGATACCGAAAGATTACTTTACACTTTGCAAGTTTATATGGGAATTAAGCAACGTCCAGTCTCAGAATTAAGCCTAGGTTTGGCAAATATCTTATATGTTTCTTTGATGCTTATTTTGTTAAAGGATAAAACAGTAATGCCAATTATAAAGGAAGAACGATTCCAAGAATTAGCGCTACTTGACGGTAGTGGTCTGCTTAAAAAATTATATGAAGGTAGTGCTAAAGGAAATTATATTCTTAAAAAAGAAATTGACCAAGAAGACGCAGATGCGTTATACGGTTTCATGGACGAACATAACTATCGACACCAAGCTTTTACAATTCTAGCTGTTGAAGAACCGGAAGCACATTTACATCCCATATTACAAAGACTTATCTACCGTGAAGTCCTTCATAATAGTAATACTTCAGTTATATTTACCTCCCACTCTACATTTATTGCATCAGTAACTCCAATAAATTCGATAGTCCACGTAAGAAAGGTTGAAAATTCTAGCAAAGTTTTTTCAACGGCGAATCTGACTATTGAAAAAAAGGAAAAAAGAGATATTGAAAGGTATATCGATGCTAAACGAGGGGAAATATATTTTGGCAAAGGTATAATTTTAGTTGAAGGGATTACTGAAGAATATTTCATCTCTGTAGCGTCAGATTTATTGAGAATGTCTCTAGATAACTATGGAATAGTTGCTTGCAATATTAATTCAACTAATTTTAAACCTTATGCTCAATTGCTTAATGCTCTCAGTATTCCTTGGGTATTGCTTTCAGACGGAGATTATTATGAGATTATAAAAGTTAAGGATAAAGATACGGGAGAACAAAAGGACAAAAGAGTTTACCATATTTTAGCGACTGGAGATGTTCCACATTACAGGGGTAATGAGGGTATTAAGAAACTACTTACTGATTTAAATCTGCTTGATGAAGAAGATATTCCGAAAACTTTAGAAGAACAAAAAACTCTTTTCAAGAAATATGGCTGTTTCATAGGGGAATATACTTTAGAAGTTGATATGATGGGCAAAGCAGATAAAGAAGGAACTGATATATTAAAAACTATTTATAATGAGTTGAAACCAGGAAGTGAAGAAATGCAAAAGAATTTTGAGAAAGCACTTGATAATAAAGATTTTTGGGCTGCCCTGAAAAAAATTGAAGGAAATATCAGCAAGGGCCGTTTTGCACAAAGGTTAGCTAGTGAATTAATTCCAAACTTAGTTCCTGATTACATTAATGAGGGAATTATATCAATAATAGAAAAAGTTAAGAAGACTTATGAATGAATTGTTTTATAAAGACCTTAAACTGATTCAGAATGACGAGCACCAAAAGTCAGCTTTTAATTCAATGGAGAATACTGCAGTAATTGCAGGTCCAGGTAGCGGAAAAACCAGAGTGTTAACTTTAAAGGCAATTTCCCTTTCAAGGAGTCACATCAAAAGTCCTTGTGGGCTTGCCTGTATTAGTTTCAGCAGAGAATCTGTCAGAGAACTTAAAAAAAGATTGAGGCTTTATGGCTATATCCCAAGCGAAAAAGATTTTGTTGGTACTGTCCATAGTTTTAGTCTACTACACGTGATTGAACCCTTTGCACATTTGTATCCCCAATATAATATAAAGTATCCTATCAAAATTCTTCCAAAAGAGATAAGCAATAAAATTTATCAAACTGTTCTTGAAGAGTTAAATATCGAGGATAACCGTGATTTACAATTAGTTGAAATTAATAAATATAGATCACTCTCATTGGTAGGTAGAAGCAATGTTCAAATACCTTCCTCTGCACTTATTGTAAAAGCGGCGAAGATTTATGAAAGACAACTTTATAAAACAGAATATCTTGACTTTACAAGCATTATTAATATTTCTGCACAGATAATTCATGAGCAAGAATTTGTAAGAAAATCATTGCAAAGCCAATTCCCATGGCTTTTAGTTGATGAATATCAGGATTTGGGTAAGGCGCTTCATGAAATGGTTCTTGAATTAGTTTTTAATGCCGGAATGAAACTTTATGCTGTTGGCGATGTAAATCAGTCCATCTATGGTTTTAACGGTGGTTATCCTGATTTTTTGCAAGAACTAACTGGATACGATGATATTAAACCAATTTATTTAGCTGCCAATTATAGGAGTTCTCAACACATAATAGATGCTTCTATTGAAGCTTTACAGCCTACTCCACCATTTCCAAAATATACAGCAGAAAAAAGAAAAGAAGATATTGCTGATTTCACTTTTATTACTTGTGATGAAGAAATGGAAGAGCAATATGAGGTTGTAGCCAAAAAAGTAATACCGAAGTTACTTTCACAAAACATACCTATAAATGAAATTGGTATTATAAGCAACTCTAATCCCGAAATTCAAATGATGGCCCAGCATCTCCAAGCTACCAACATTCCTTTTTTTATTGCAAAATGGGACTTTGAAAATAGTGCTGTGGTTGTGTGGTTACAAGAGTGTGCATTATGGTGTACCAATTCAGAAATGCAAAGTTTTGACGTGCTTTTTAAATTTTGGTTAAGACTATTGAATGTTCATCATGATTCTCGAAAAAATTGGGATAAAATCCAATTGAAAACGATGTTTTATTATATTCTCTCCAAAAGCAAAGAAAAGGAAAATGTTTATAAATGGTTAGAGTTTGTAACTAAAGAAATAGATTTAAACAGAACCCTCCTCGAATCTGAAATTTATCCAAATGAAATAGAAAATATTAAAAGCGTAATAAACGAAGCCAAATTACGAAATCTTAAAAATGCAAGTATTAAAAGGTTCGCATATTTAGGTACACCAGACAATGAGGTTACAATAAGCACACGTCATAGTTCAAAAGGATTGGAGTTTGAAGCAGTTATCTTACTTGGTATGGAAGAAGAACGCTTTCCTAACTTCAGGCATTTAAATAATCCTATAGCTTTGGCAGAAGATCAACGTTTGTGTTATGTATGTATAAGTAGAGCAAAAAAAACCTGTATTTTAATTCGATCTAAAATATTTTCTTTTCCAACAAGACGAGGTATTTGGCGGAAAACATTTGCCCCTTCAAGATTCTGGATTACTTTACATAATAAACTTGGTAATGATCAAAATAATTTCACAAATAAAACATATGCATAAAATCAGTATGGGCCAACTGCTTGGAGAATACATGTTATTAATTCACCTTTGTCGGAGCTATATCGGAGCTGACCTTAAATAAAGAAGGGCCTCCTTCATTGGAAACCCTTACTGTGATTGGTGTGGAGAGTATCGGAGTCGAACCGATGACCTCTTGCATGCCATGCAAGCGCTCTAGCCAGCTGAGCTAACCCCCCTTTTTTGCGGGATGCGAAAATACTATTAAAAAGCAAAAAACAAAACCACTATTTTACTTTAAGTTTTCTGCCTAAATCCAATATATCGGTTGGCCGCATTTTATTGAGTTTACATAGTTTGTCTACCGTTGTTCCATATTTTTTCGCTATTGAGTAAAGCGTATCTCCTCGTTTGATTGCATGGGTTAATGTTTTTGAACGTTTTATGCGTTCTTTTTCTAATTTATCCGCTTTTTCTTTTTTCTTTTTTTCGATTTCGCGGCGTTTCTTTTCTTTTTCTTTTTGTGATTTTAATCGGTTGGCTTCGTAATCGGCTTCTTTCTTTGCATATACCGAATCATTCATCACTTCCAACATGCTTGATAGTTCATTGATATAGTTGGATTTGGAAAAAGTAGATGCATTCCCAACTATTAAACTATCGGTGTGTAAGCTATAGTCATCAAAATTTATAAGCAGTTTGGGGTTTACCGGTTTACCAAAATACCTTACTTCAAAATGAAGATGTGACCCTCTGCTTCTTCCTGTGTTTCCGCCTAAGCCTATTAACTGTCCATATTTTACAGGTTGCAGTGCCGAAATTTTTAAGGAAGATAAATGACCGTATAAAGTTTCTAACCCATTAAAATGACTTACAATTACAAAGTATCCATACCCTCTGTTCCATCCGGCTTGCCTCACAATACCATCAAATGCTGCAAAAACGGGGTCTCCTGTCTCTAAATCAATATCAATTCCTGCATGTATTCGTCCACCTCTCCAACCAAAATTACTGGTTACTTTTCCCCGACATGGGGCCTCAAAACAGCAATGAACATCGTCGGTTAAATATAAGCAGAGAGTTTGTCTTTCAGAGCCTGGTAACGCTATAATTCCTATTTTTGAGGTATCCCATAATTTTCTTATTTCACTAATGGAATGGTCATAGGTTAATTCATCGTATTCTCCAGAATCTACCTCAGTTGAATCGGGTGTAATAATTTGTGATTGCGCGGAATAAGCAGAACAAAAGAACGCAGCCAGTAATAGTAAACTATTTAATAAAAAAGGTTTGCTTACTTTAATTAATTTCATTTTTTCTTAAAATTCCTCTTGCTTCCGACTCATCTGTTTTTAATTGTAATTTTAAATCATTTAAGTCATTAAACTTCACTTCATCTCTCATTCGGGCTATAAAGTAAATGGTTAATTCATCTCCATATATTGTTTTGTTGAATTCAAAAATATTGACTTCAATACTCCATTTTGCATTTTCTATTGTTGGATTATTTCCAATACTTAACATACCATCGTAAATGGTATCTAAGTACTGAACATTTACGGCATATATTCCGTTTGCAGGAATAAGTTTGTCTATATCATCTACCTCTATATTGGCAGTAGGATAACCTATTTCTTTGCCTAATTTTTTTCCATGAACTACTTTTCCTGTAATAGAATAATTACGGTCTAAAAATAATGAGGCGGTGGCAATATCACCATTTCTTAAACTTGTTCTAATTTTAGTAGAACTAACAACGGCTTCATTAATATCATGTGCTGCAATTTCTTTTACCTCAAACCCATAAATGTCTGCATATTCTTTTAAATCATCAAACGAGCCTTCACGGTTCCTGCCAAAGCGATGATCATGACCAACCACCATGGTTTGTACCCCAATTTTTTCAACCAAAATATCTCTCACAAAATTTACGGCAGACATTTTTGAAAGTGTTTCGTCAAAAGGTAAAATAATGAGATAGTCTAATCCTATTTCAGTAAATAATGCAACCTTTTCTTTTAATGTTGAAAGAAGTTTAATCGTACTTTCATCATCAAATAATACTTTACGTGGGTGTGGATTAAACGTAACTAAAATTGATTTGCCATTCTGCTGCTTTGCCAATTGGACAATATTTCCCAAAATTTGCCGGTGACCGGCATGCACACCATCAAAAGTTCCTTGAGTAACTATAGCATTTTCAGGCTTAATAAATAAATCAAGATTGGTAACTACCTGCATTGGTTGGGGTGGTGCAAAGGTAGATAATTATGCCTTTAATTCAAGGTGCCGACTAAGAACATTGTAATTCAAAGCACCTAAATAGCTTGAATTACCGAATTTTTAAACCTATCAAAATCCAAAGCATCTTCTACTTTATACTCTCCAATTCGTGTCCGCCGCAAGGCTGAAAGGTATGCTCCATTATTAAGTGCCTTGCCAAAATCATTGGCTATGGAGCGAATATAGGTTCCTTTACTACACACAATTCTAAAATCAATTTCGGGTAGTCTAACATCAGTAATTTCAAAAATTGAAACTTCAACTTGTTTGGATTTTATAACGATTTCTTCTCCGGCTCTGGCACTTTCATAGGCACGTTTTCCATCTACTTTTACAGCAGAATAAATAGGAGGTGTTTGTGTGATAATACCTGTAAATTGGTCCGTTGCATTTTTGATCTCAGTTTCTGTGATGCCGGAAAAATCAAAGGTTTGGTCAATTTCTGTTTCCATATCAAACGATGGACGAGTAGCCCCAAGAACAAAAGTTCCAGTATATTCTTTTTCTTGAAGCTGTAGGTCGGTTATCTTTTTAGTCCATTTGCCGGTACAAATGATTAAAAGTCCTGTTGCCAGGGGATCTAAAGTTCCGGCATGACCTACTTTTTTAACTTTGGCATTATACTTTACATGTTTTACCGCTTGGAAAGACGTTTTTCCATAGGGTTTATCAATCAGTATCAGCTGACCTTCGTTATAATCAATCATTTATATTAAGGTCATTTTATAAGTTTACTTGTAAATTTAATTTTGTTATTTGGGCCTTTTACATAAATGTAATAAATGCCATGTGCTAAATCGTCGCTGCTAAAGTTTATTTCATTGTATCCTTCAGGCATTTCTTTTTTTAATATTTCTTTTATTATTTGTCCTGCCTCATTGCATAGTTCAATTGTTATTTCCTCGGTATTAGTTAAGTTAATACCAATTGATGTTTGAGTTTTTATTGGGTTAGGGAAAATTTTTAAAGGAATATCATTCGCTATTTCAATCTTGTCGGTTACTTTAAGTTTTCCTATCCAAGTTCCATTTATGCGATTATCATTGCCATAGGTTCCTACCAACCAAATTGTACCCGGTTCGTTATATTTATATTGAATTCCTGTATAATCACCCCAACGTTCATGTGCAACTTGTTGAACGGGCAAACGTTCAATAGTTTTTAACCCATTTTTAACCCTTACCACTTCTGAAAATAATGAAGGGAGATTGGCAACTTGGGTATGAAAAATAGCCGATGTGCCTGGAAATGATTTTGAAGAAACATGTGAAAACGTTATTACGGAGGATTGGTCTGAAGGACTTCCTTTACCTGCATAGGCAATGGATGGATAGGCATAATCTACCGAATCAGAAGTGATGTGGTTTACTGAAACTTTATTTGTAGAATTAACCTTAAACATTCCATGAAATACTCCTGATCTATAATAAGGCTTGATTACCGTAGTTTGCACATATTGTATTTTGCCATTATGGTAAATACCACCCAAAACTCTGGTATCATTCGTTTGCAAGGTATCGCCTCCCTTGGGTTGAGGTGCTACAGGTGGAACGCCATAAGTTTTATTGGTCTGTAAAATCTTTAGGGATAATTGCGCAACGCCACTTTCTAGTGTATTTGATATTTCATGAACGAAAAGTGTATCATTTTCTAAATCTCCCGGTCTTACTGAAAGAAAATACATATTGGGATGGGTAGGAACAAAGCCGCCTGGCACCGGGCAAATACTCCAAATGGCCTTAGTTTTATAACGTATATCAAAGTATACTTTCTGTTTTAATGAATCGCCCATATAACCTGAACTTTTGTTTATCTGCCATATTATACTTTGATTAAACCCAACCCGCCAATCTGTATTTTCCGTCAATAAATTAAGTGTAATGAAAACATCGTCTTTAGAGATGGCCATTATTGGATAATCGCTCCATTTATCATTTTTTAAAGCATTGCCGGGTATTTTATAAAAATTCCATTCACCAGCCGGGTCATTGGTTTTTGAAAACGCAAGAATACCAAAATTGGTAGCCACCTTACTTTCGTGCAAAAAGAATAAAATGAATCGATCTGCTATCGGATCATAAACTACTTTAGGGTCATAGCAATAATTGGTAAGTCCTGCAATTTTACCATTAGTAAATGAATACAGTGTTTTGAACAAAAGGGACTTTCCGTTTTCATCCAGCACCCTCAAGCTCGAGTTTTGAACGCTAACTATTTTTCCTCCATTAGATATAGCAATATGATTATCGCAAGGAATACCGCTTCCACCTGTGGCCTGGCCATTAAATGTTGTATCAATACTTGGTGAAATTTCTTTTGGGGTACTTATATACCCATCCGATTTGTGAAGCTTTAGGTAATAATTTTCGCGCAATTTGTTCACTTTACTTTTAGCTGCTTCATAATTTCCTCCCGGTTCAGGAGCCTTCCAACCATCGTTAAATTGAATGATTTCAGATACATTTTCTCCATAGGCTCCACTTTGTAATAATGGTATTTGGAAAGATTTTGTTTGGTATGTAAATTTGTCTTGGGCAATTGATTCACAAAACCCAATTAATATTAAAAAAATAAGTAGTAAATTTTTATGCATATGTAATTAATGTCCTTTGTAAAATTTAAAATTTAATTCCAGTCTATTAAGATAAATCATTCAATAATTTGATGGTTCAAACATAACTTCAAAAAATTGGAATAAAAAGATTGGTAATTCAGTTACTTGTAAATTAAGCTAATTGGCTTTTAATTAGGTTTAATAAGAGATAAAACGAATTATTCTTAAAATTTTAAAGTCTTAAATATTGCCTTTTAAAATTTTATACCATAGGTTTGGAAATTAATTTATGCTGATGAAAATACTTTTCACTTATATATTTCTAATTTCATGCGCTTATTCCGGCTTTTCACAAACCATTACGGGAAAAATTAGTGATATAGCCACAGGTGAAGGCTTATCAGGAGCTACTATAAAAATCAAAGGAACAAATTTAGCAACATCCTGTGATGGTGAAGGTAATTTTACCTTGGGTGTTACTGCATTTCCATTAACGCTTCAAATAGTTTATATAGGATATGAAAAGAAGGATATTCGATTAATCAAGTTGCCTGAAAGTCTTTTAAAAATTGAGCTAAAAGAAAAGGAGATGGATGTTACAGAAGTAGAGATTATATCGAGCCGAATTAGTGAAAAGGAAAAAGAATCGCCTATTACTGTAGAATCTATGGGAGTGAAACAAATTAAAGAATCTGCCCAGAGTACATTTTATGAAGGCTTGGGGAATATGAAGGGAGTTGACATTACTGCAGCAAGTTTAGGTTTTAGGGTTATAAATACCAGAGGATTTAATAGCACAAGTCCGGTTAGAAGCCTGCAATTAATTGATGGTGTAGATAACCAATCTCCCGGTTTAAACTTTTCTTTAGGTAATTTTTTAGGTGCCAGTGAATTAGATTTGAAAAAGGTAGATATTGTTTCAGGGGCAAGTTCTGCATTTTTTGGTCCCAACGCATTTAATGGAGTAATAAGTATGGAATCAAAAAACCCTTTTGAAACTCCTGGACTAACTTTTTCTACTAAAGTTGGCGAACGACAATTACGTGAAGTTAGTTTTAGGCTGGCTCAGATAATAAAAAATAAGAAGGGTGAGGATAAGTTGGCTTATAAAGTTTGTCTTTTTTCGATGAGTGCATATGATTGGGAAGCTACAAACTATAATCCCTCCAGTGATTCGAAAAAAGGATCAGGTAACCCCGGAAGGTTTGATGCTATCAACATATATGGTGATGAAGTATTGGCTCCCGGAAATGACCAATATGCAGTTGGAAAATTAAAGACAGAGTACTTAGGTTTAGGTGATTTTTACAGAAGCGGTTATAAGGAAAAGGATATTGTGGATTATAATACCAACAATAATAAATTTAATGCCGCGGTTCATTATAAAATAACACCAAAAACAGAGTTGATTTATGGTTTTAATATGGGAGGAGGTTCCACTGTTTATCAGGGGGATAATCGCTATAGTTTAAAAAATATTCGTTTTTGGCAAAATAAATTAGAATGGCGTCAAAAGGATAAATTTTTTGTAAGGGTATATTCTACAAAAGAAGATGCCGGCGATTCCTACGATGCTGTATTTACTGCAATGCGAATAAATAAGGCATCCGTAGAAGAAGGGTTATGGTATAAATCCTACTCCTCCAAATGGATTCGTAATTTTAAAGGTAAGGCTATGAATCTTCCGGGTTATAAAGGAAATGACACTACTTGGGTAAAAGACAGTTTGGATTATTTTCTTGATTTTTATAATGACTCACTAACCCGATGGCACGAACAAAATTTGATTAATGTAAATAGGTATACTTATGGCGCCTATGAAGTAGGTACTAATCGCTTTGATTCTTTAAAGAATGATATTACATCACGAAATTTCACGGATGAAGGTACCCGCTTTTATGATAAATCAGCATTATATAATTTTCAGGCTGAATATAAATTTACCAATTCATGGGGAGATATTATAACAGGTGCTAGCGGCAGGCTTTATAGGCCTGAAACCCGTGGTACTATTTTTAAAGATACGGGAGGTGTTGTAATTAAAAATTATGAATTTGGATTATATGCCGGATATGATAAAAAATCAAAGGATAATCATTGGAAGTTTAATTTTACAGCACGTTTAGATAAAAATCAAAATTTTAATTTTCTTTTATCACCTGCAGCATCGGTTCTTTACTTGCCAAGTAAAGAGCATACTTTCAGATTAACGGTTTCAAGGGCTATCCGAAATCCAACTTTAGCCGATCAATATCTATATTACAATATTGGAAGAGCAATACTAGTTGGTAATTTAGAGGGTTTTGATTCTCTCATAACACTTGAATCATTTGAAAAGTATCGTAATTCTTTAGACCCAGGAATGCTTGTATATCAGAAGGTAGCGCCCATAGAGCCTGAAAAAGTATTAACTATTGATGCCGGTTATAAAGCAGAAATTAATAAATCGCTATTTCTGGATTTTGGATGCTACTACAGCATTTATCAAAGTTTTATTGGTTATAATGTTGGAGTTTTTGGACGTTTTGATGAATTTGGATTTCCAAAGGGACCAATTCAAGCCTATAGGCTGGCAGCCAATTCAAGAGATAAAGTGAATACAACAGGCATAAATGCGGGATATAGTTATTTTTTCAAAAAATATAGTTTTACAGGCAATTATTCGTTTAATACAATTAATCTAAGAGATACCGATGATCCTATCGTTCCGGCTTTTAATACTCCTAAACACAAATTTAATTTAGGGTTTTCGGGGAGAGAGTGCAAATTACCATGGAGCGATAAAAAAAGGTTTGGATTTGGAATTAGTTACAAGTGGATTGAACGTTTTCAATTCACAGGCTCACCTCAGTTTACCGGTTTTATAAGAAGTTATGATATGCTGGATGCACAGATTAATTATGTTTTTCCAAAACAATATTTGACCGTTAAAATTGGTGGGTCAAATTTGATGGGATTTGCCCCTTTGTTCAGAAATGAAGGTGAACAAAAATTAAAAACCATGTTTGATAACCGCAATTCGCAGGTCTATGGTGGCCCAAGTGTAGGCAGGTTGGCTTATATTTCATTGTTATTTGAGGTGCCAAGTAAATAATTTTTAATTTGCCAATTGTGCAAAATGAGTAAACTAATTATCGCAAAATTTACTAATGCCAAATTCTCTGAATTAATTTAGTAGTAATTAATGCAACTTTATTTTTGATTAGGATAGAATTATTGAATAAAAATCAAAACCTGATCAGAAAATTTTAAAATCAATTATTGATAATTAATAAAAATTTTAAAGTTTGCCACAAAAAAACTACAAATACTGAAAAATGAAATTAAGATTTAAACTTTATCAATACAAGGTATAACAGATTATTCTAATTTAAAAAAAACTATTAAATATTAATTTAAAAACTATTTTTGAAACCAAATTAAAAAATAAACATGAAAAAAGTTACTCTATCTTTAATCTTACTTGTGTGCAGCATGGCTTATCATGCGAGTGCACAAACACCGCTTCGTTACAAGAATGAGGTTTTTACAAACTCTCAGTTAAGTATTATGAAAGGTATTCCATTCGCAACCAATCTAAATTGGCTAATTATCAATCAAACAGACCTAGCCACGCCTGGTAACATGCCAAAAATAGGTTCTGAATTAGCTTATCTTAAAACAAAAGTATTAACCGGACAGGCTGGTACAATTCCTTTAAAGTATCGCTATCCTAAGTCAACTCCTCCTGGAGATTCTACTATTTTAAAGGTAACAACATTAACAATGGATGCTTATATGCCAAGTCTTACAGCCGATGTTGGGGTAAAAAGACCTGTGATTATTTATTTACACACTGGTAATTTTTTACCTCCTGTAGTTAATGGAAGTCCTTGTGGTGATAAATCCGATAGCATTGTTGTTGATTTATGCAAAGGTTTCGCTCGTAGAGGATATGTTGCCATTGCCATTGATTATCGTTTAGGATGGAACCCAATAGCCACTACACTTGATGGTCGTCGTGGTACATTATTGAACGCAGTTTATAGATCTATTCAAGATGTTAAAGAATGTGTTAGAGTTATTAAAGCAATTGGCGCTAACTATAATATGGATACAGCTAATATAGCTCTGGTAGGTGAAGGTACAGGGGCCTATATTGCTCATGCTTACAATACATTAGATAAATACCCTGAATTTATGACATTGCCAAAATTTGTTGGTTACATTGATACATCAAAAGTAGGCTACATTGACGGTACTCGTGGATTGTTTAATTTATATGCTAATAGTAAAGTAAGTACTAAAATAAAAGTTATAGGAACTTTAGGTGGAGCATTGGCCGATACATCTTGGCTTGAAGCTGGTGATGCACCAATTGTTTCTATGCAATGTGTACGTGATCCATTTGCACCATTTGGATATGGTATAGTAACTGTGCCTTCATCGTTGCAAACGGTTGTTGATGTTGATGGTGCTAATAATACCATAATGAGAGCTCAAAGACTTGGAAATAATTCCATTTTTGCAACTGTGCCAAGTTCTGATCCTTATACAAATAAAGCTCGTTCATTGTACAATAAAACTGTAGCTCATATTCCTCTTCCAACTGATCAAATAAAGATTCGAAGTGGGGAAGGAATGTATCCATTTTTACTGCCAGTAGCTGCAAAGGAATTTGATAATCAAGCTTCACCATACCAATGGTGGGATCCTACTTCAAAAGAAGCAACCTCACAAGTTGCCGGAGCACCTGCAGGATACACTTGCCATATGAATTCAATCACCAGTAATACCGACATGAGCAAGTCTAAATCTAAATTGTATCAGGATACCATTCATGGTTATATGACTCCTCGTATAGCCTTAGCTATGGGACTGCTTACAGCTAATCAATTAGGAGTGAAATCTCCAAAAGTAACAGGAGTAAAGATTTATCCAAATCCGGCATCCAATAACATTACTATTTCTTACAAAGAAGTTATTAATTTTGTTTCAGTTACCGATATCACAGGTAAAGTTGTTTTTCAATCAGAAGTAAATACTAACAATTTTACACTACCAACTTTAAATCTTAAATCTGGTTTGTATGTTGTAAATGTTGCAACCAGTCAAGGTAATGCTGTTGAAAAACTTATCATCAAGTAAACTTTTAAAAGAATAAATATTTTAAAAAAAACCTTTGCTAAAAGCAAAGGTTTTTTTTTGTGATTAATCTTTACACCAACTTAACCCGTATTGTAGTATTTTTGTCACGATGAAACTAGGAAAGGTAAGCATAGTTATAATTCTAATAAGCTTATTCGTGTTCTCACTTGCATTTCCACCTTCTAGTCTTAAACTAATTTTAGATTCGGACGATAGCATTTCAAATGTAATTTCGTTAGAAGAAAAAACAATTAAGCTTTTTGAAGAAGACAAAGAATCCGAAACCTATTCTGATTCTATTTTTACAATTCTTACATCAATTAACGATGCAAATAATTTCATCTTTTTAAAGCCAAGAGCTTGCTTTAGAGAGATTATTTGTCCTCCTCCTGAAATTTTAAGTTAGGCAGACTGATTTTTTTAATGTCAGCTGATTACTTATAATATTTGGCTTGAATTTAGATTCAGACCTATTTCTCATTTGAAATAAATTACACCCTAAAAATTAGTATAATAATAAAAAAATGAAAACTATTTATAAAGATTTGATTTCGGGTATGGCAGTATTTTTAGTTGCTATTCCCCTTTGTCTTGGTATTGCTTTAGCTTCTGGAGCACCAATGGCCGCCGGTTTATTGGGAGGGATAATAGGAGGGTTAATTATCGGTTCCATTAGTGGTTCTCATTTTAGCGTAAGTGGCCCGGCAGCAGGTCTTACTGCAATAGTATTGGTGGCAATTACAGAATTGGGTAGTTTTGAATCGTTTTTGGTGGCTTTAATAATTGCCGGTTTTCTACAACTTATTTTAGGTATTATAAAAGCTGGTGATATAGCAAGTTTTTTCCCAACATCGGTAATTAAGGGATTATTAACTTCCATAGGAATAATACTTGTTTTTAAACAAATACCCCATGCCTTTGGCTATGACAAAGATGCTGAAGGTGATTTTGTATTTAGTCAGGCAGATCATGAAAATACATTTACCGAACTTTTGCAAGGATTGGCTCATTTACAAATGGGTGCTATTATAATAGCAATAACCGGAATTTTGGTTATGATTTATTGGAACAAAATTCTTCCTAAAAAGATAAATGACTTTGTGCCTGCTTCACTTGTAGTGGTAATTTTAGGAATTGCAATGAATGAGCTTTTTAATTCTCAATTTGCAAATTTGTTTATTGAAAACTCGCATCGAGTTCAATTACCTGATGGTATTTCCTTGGCTAACGCTGACAAGCTTTTTACTAAGCCTAATTTTTCTGCAATTAGCCAAATAAATATTTGGAAGGTTGGCTTAACATTGGCAATTGTTGCCTCGTTAGAAACTCTATTAAATATTGAGGCAACTGATAAACTGGATGAGAATGGACATAAAACCCCGGTAAATAGAGAATTATTGGCACAAGGAGTTGGTAATGTGGTTTCAGGGTTATTGGGAGGCTTGCCACTTACCTCAGTAATTGTGCGAAGCAGTGTGAATATTAACTCGGGTGCAAAATCCAAATTTTCTGCCATATTTCATGGCGTTTATTTATTAGTGTTTATTTTACTCTTTCCCTCACTATTATCTAAAATACCCCTATCAGCACTTGCGGCCATTTTAATAGTTACAGGTTTTAAACTTGTTTCTTTTAAAGATTTTAAACTGTTTTATACAAAAGGAATGGATCAGTTTTTACCGTTTATTATTACGGTAGTTGCTATAGTATTTACTGATTTATTGCTAGGGGTAACGGTTGGATTGGTATCTGCCATTTTCTTTATCTTAAGAAGTAATTTTAAGAATCCATTTATATTTTTAAGGGAAGAGTACCAAAATAGAAAGATATTAAAACTTGAATTATCTCAGCAAGTATCTTTTTTTCATAAAGCAGCTTTGGAAAATACGCTGGATAGAGTTGCTGATAATTCAAATATTTTGATTGATGGAACACGAACTGATTTTTTGGATAGTGATGTAAGGGATACCATACTTAATTATATGCAACACGGAATTTCAGAGAAGGACGTTAAAATTAGTGTAACGGGTTTTGACAAAAAACACCGTATTAAGGATGAGATAAAGTTTCCCTATGTACTAACAAGGGAGTTATTAGATGAACTTACTCCTGACGATATGCTTGATATTTTGAAGAAAGGGAATTCCAGATTTGTTAATGGAAATAGTCAGAAAAAGGATCTTTTAAGACAAGTTAGAGAATCTTCATCAGCGCAGCACCCTATGAGTGTTATTTTAGGATGTATAGATTCGCGTTCGGCAACTGAATTAATTTTTGATCAAGGATTTGGTGATATAGTAAGCATTCGTATTGCAGGAAATGTGGTAAATGAAGATATTTTGGGCAGTATTGAATTCGCTTGTCAGGTATTAGGAGCTAAACTTATCGTAGTATTAGGACATACTAATTGTGGCGCTGTGAAAGCTGCATTTAGTGATACACCTGATGGAAACATAGGGCCATTAATTGATAAGATTAAAAAATCGAAACATGTGTGTGAACATCTTTCAACAAAGGATGAAAAGATTTCTGCTTTGGCTGAAGAGAATATTTTTAATTCGATAGCTGAGATAAAAAAAGACAGCAACCTTACCGAATTATTGGAAACCAATCAAATAAAAATTGTAGGGGCAATGTATAATATTGAATCGGGAATAGTTGATTTTTACGATTAAAAATTTTTATACCAAATGAGCAGGATAAATTTATCCCGCTCATTTGGTAATGCTTCTGATAATCTGTTTGAAATGCTGTCATTATTTATTAAATAGAAAGTTTAGATTGTAATATTTTTTGGGAATCTTACATTACCCCATTTCTTTGAGAAGCAATTCTAAAATCAAATCATTTTAAACAATTAGATTTGCTACTCTTGAAAATACGTCACTATTTTATTTACACTCTCAAGCAATTGTTATTTTGGATGCTTTACTTTTTGGTATTGCAGGCCGCATTTATTCTGTTTTCTTATGGTGAAGTAAAGGACGTTCCATTAAGCCATATTCTCTATGCTTTTAGGTCAGGTTTGGGTCTTAACTTATCGGCCGGCACCTATTGTACTATAATTCCTGTATTATTGGTTTTTGCAAGCAGTATCGTAAAATCAAATGCTTCAAAACTAACGCTATGGGTAACTACGTTTTTATTATGTTGTTGTTTCTTAATATATTCAATCGATTTAGCTTTATATCATAATTGGGGAACCCGTATTAATGGGAAGGCTTTATGGTATTTGCAATTTCCTGGAACGGTTTCAGCCTCAGCTGGAAGTATAGGACATCTTAAATTTATAATCACTGTTTTACTTGTTTCCATTCTTTTTTGGGTTTGTTATAAACGATATTTTAATAGAACCCCATTCGTTAAAAAACGACCCTTTAATCTTTCAATTTCCTTTTTGATCATCATAAGTTTCTTGTTTATTTCGCTTAGGGGAGGGATTTCAGGCCGTCCAATAGGTAAAGGACAAAGTTATTACTCAAAATATCCGGTTCTGAATTATGCTGCTATTAATGGGTTTTGGAATTTTTTTGACATCGTGAGTCATTATAAATCACAGGGAAATCCTTATAAATTTTTTACCAAAGTTCAAAGTGAAACATTTCAAAGTGAATTTTCACAAACGTATTTTAAAAATGCTTTAAAAATTTCTTCAGTTGAAAGACCTAACCTGCTTTTTGTGTATTTGGAAAGTTGGGGAGCCGATGTGGTGGGCTGTTTGGGTGGTCAACCTAATGTTACTCCAGGTTTTGATGCCCTATCAGTTGATGGGTTATTGTTTAAAAATTTTTATAGCACAGGTTTTCGCACCGAACAAGGATTAATGGCTTCATTAAGCGGTTTCCCGGCTCAGGCTCAGGCTTATCCTATGGAAGATATGGATCGTTTTGAAAATTATCCGAATCTTATTCGAGATTTAAGTTCAGCAGGGTTTTACACATCCTATTTTACCGGAGGTAATCCACAGTTTGCCAATACTGATGTGTATCTTCAATCAGCAGGAATAGACAAAATTAATATGGAATTGTTAGCCAAGGCAAAACGAAAATCTGCTTGGGGTGCTTTGGATGAGGAAACATTTGACTGGGTGTTAAATAGTTTAACAAATCAACCAGTACCGTTTTTCAGCACAATGGTTACACTTACCTCACACGAGTGGTTTGAAGCACCGGTAACAAAAATTTTTACCGAAAAGGATATTGTAGCCACCAATTATAAAAACACGGTGCATTATACCGATAGCTGCTTGCTGGATTTTATAGGCAAAGCAAAAAAGCAAAAATGGTATAAGAACACACTTATTGTAATAATGGCCGATCATGCTTGTAATTATCCTCTAAACCGGAGGATGAACGATCCTGAACGCTACCATATTCCTATGATGATTACTGGAGGTGCATTAAAAGAAGTGTTTAAAGGAGCTGTCAATTCCAACTACTGTGGACATTTAAATATCCCGTCTTTAGTATGCAATGAGTTAAATCTGAGTCCTCAAAAATTCAAACTATCATCTAATATTTTTAGCGAAAATTCATTTGCCTATTTTACCTATGATCATGGGGTAGGGGTTTTGACAAAAAAAAATGATGTGGTATATGATATAAATTTAAAAGATGTAATCCGAACCAAAAATAAATCAGACAGTTTATTGAAGCTTGGTAAATTTATAATGCAATCTTCTGCTCAAATGAAGGAAGATTATCAAATAATGAAATAGATATAAAAACAAAAGAGGACAAAATTTTCATTTTGTCCTCTTTTGTTTGGTGCGGATGATAGGACTCGAACCTACACGCCGCAAAGCACCAGATCCTAAGTCTGGCATGGCTACCAATTACATCACATCCGCAGCTCTTATCAATCAACAAAGTTTAATTTTTTTGTTTTTTGATAGTGGTGCAAAAGTATAATTATTTTTAAAAGTATCAAACAAAAAAAAGCCGGAATTTTCAGGTTCCGGCTTTTGGTAAAAGTATGTTTTTGGTTTATTATTTAACCTGCATTTTTTTAGTAATACCGTATTGTTTGTTGGTAAGGGTATAAAGATATAAGCCTGAATTTAAACCATCAGCATTTATAGTAATTGAGTGATTACCTGCACCGTGATATCCCAAACCTTCGGTTCTTACTACTTTTCCGGTAATGTCAGAAACGGTAAGAGTTAAATCGCTTCCATCACGCATATATATCATTGCATTGGTTTCTGAGTTGAATGGGTTTGGTTGGTTTTGGCTAACAAAGAAAATCTTTGGATCTGCAGTTACTTTTTTAACAGAAACAGGATCTCCAACAGTATTAGATAATATATCAGCAACAGGCACAGCTCTATACATTATACGTTGCTCATCATTAGGGTGAGTGTTGCTATTACCATTGTTTTGAAGATTGGTTCCAGGCAATTCATCTTCTTGGTAAATTAAATGTAAGAAGTTATCACAACGTTTAGCAGCTGATGCAAAAACATTTTCTTTATTGGTAATTAAACCAAATGCTGTTGCCGTAATGTTTTGACCAATGGTCCAAGTTTGGCCACCATTTTTTGAATAAGAAACATAAATATCACGGTAATTAGCGTTAAATGGACTAATAGCCAATTCATGTGGTGCACTGTATATTACATATAAGTTACCATTATCATCCATCGATGAAGAAGGGAAAGAAACCAAGGCCGTAGAGCCATAACGAGTGGCTGAAGTTACACCGGCTGGTAATCCTCCGTTAGCATCAAGAAAAGATGTTGTTTCTCTGGTTACGTCTAAAGTTCCGTTTTGATCATAGTCCTTAGCTAATCCACAAATGTTTACACTATCCCATCCTTCTGACCAATGCACTAATTGTGCAGTTCCGGGGTAAAAACTGTAGCTATCATCTGTTGTGTCTTCATCAGATACAAACATTCTTCCAAAGAATACGTGAGCTTTATTATCATTTCCAATAATTACATCGAACGAACCATCTGCTGTTTTTGCAGGTGTAGCATTTGGTATGAACTTTTTACTGAAAGGTGCAAATTCAAATTCTTCAACTACTATCTTATTAAAGCTATTTCCATTATTTGTTGATTTGTATAGAACAACATCTTCACCTGTTCCGCCAATAACTATAGCAACTATTGAATCTTTAACATCAATGGCATAATTGTCACCGCCACCTGCTAAAGTTCTGGTTGAATCGTAACCCGGCATGGCAATAAATTGTTTATCCCATGTTAAACCGCTATTGGTAGAGCGACAATAAGTTGTAGGACTGCTTACACCGTTTATTTTTACAACAGGGATTCCCTCAGCTGTGCTTGCATAATAATTAGAAACCACATGAATTATATTTTTATTATTAGTGGCTGCCCTGCCCCAAATTGATACTTTGTTATTTAGTTGCTGTAATACGGTCGTTTCACTTCCAAAAGTTGGATTTCCAATGGCTGTGTTTTTGCTTAAAATCCATCCACCGGTAGAAGAAACGTGACCCATCACAAATTCATACTTATTGCCGGCATTTTCTAGAATTCCAATACTTGGCCATCCTGTTCTTTGACTTTCTAAACGGTTGTTTACTGGGTCAGGCCAAGATGTTTTTTTGTGATTGTATCCTATTCCACGTGTTGGCCAGTTTGCTTCACCTATTGGTGAAGTGGTCCAAACTGCGGATACCTGGCTCTCATCATGTAAGATAACTCTTCGACCTATCGAGGCATTTGTTTGCAAATCATAAAAAGTTTTTCCTATTACAACTGCCGAATAACCGGGGTGTTTTTTATACAAATCAGGTTTGATTACAGACCCTGCGGTGTAGGGAAAATAGGTTTGATCTGTTGCTGAATTAACAGGCGAACTTGAATGATGTACATTAACATTTGGGTTAACTACCTTCGTGTTGCTTTGGGCAAATAAATATGCCGGAAGAATACTTAATACTATTAGTAAATTTTTTTTCATGTTTAAATAAATAAAGGTCGGCAAATAAAACTATTTTTTTATTAAAAGTACGATATAATTTACCAAAGTGTGTTGTTAAAAAAGCTTTGTTAAAAATATTTACAAAAAAGTGAAGACGGATTTGTTAAAACCGTGTTTCTTTGCAAAATGGAATTAAAAGACGTGGTATCAGTAGCAGGTAAACCGGGGTTGCACAAAATTATTGGAAAAGGCGCTTCAGGTTTAGTTTTAGAGTCATTGGATGGAACGGCAAAACGTACCATTACACCTTTATCACAAAAGGTTTCAATTTTAGAAGATATTTCTGTTTATACCATTGATGGTGATGTGAAGCTATCAGAAGTATTTATTAAAATGGATGAAGCGGATAAGGCAGGTAACTTTGTTTTACTTACTAAAGATGCCAACGGAGATGCTATTAAAAAATGGTTTGAAGCCATCGTTTCTAATTTTGATAAGGAAAGAGTTTATAATTCTGATATTCAAAAAATGAGTAACTGGTTTAATTTACTTAAAGGAAAAGTAGATTTTAACACAAAACCTGAAAGTGAAGAAACTGAAAAATCAGATAAAGCTGAAAAAAAATCTAAAACGATTAAACCCGTTAAAAAGGTTGAAGCTAAAGCTAAACCTTCAAAAGGGGTTACTAAAACGGCTATTACCAGTCGTAAAATGAGCTAAACTCAAAAAGTTATTTTTTGAAACACCCATCAGTATTAAAACTGATAAAACTATTTTTAATATTTTTTGTAAATTGACTAATTTTAATTGGTCGACTTATTTTTTATATTCGCTCTTGTAGAGACCTTTTTTCTAATTGTATAACTATAGAATATAATTAAACCATGTCCAATAGCCAAATTGAACTCATCCTTAGCCTACAAATAGCTAACTGCTAATAAATTAAAAATATTATTGATGAATCTCTGTTAGATAAATAATTACCGTTTGAAGTAGGAATGTGTGCCGAAGGAATGGTTTATGATTTAAAGGGGTGATTTTTTACCAGGGGTTTTTTATCTGATGTTGCTTTTAAATATTTTGAGGGCATGAGACTTTGGGTTGAATAAGTACTTTCTATTACATTCGCTTTAAGTATTTTTATTATCCTATTCCTTTTCTGCTTCCAATACTAATGCCTTTTCCTCCATTAAACTACCGACTTTTAGTTCCAGTTTGTAAGTTCCCTTTAGCAGGTAGTAGTTACCATCCTTTCCTTTTCTTAAAAATTTGGAAGTCGTTAGATTTTCGTTGGCTATAAATGTATAGCTAAAGTAATTGATTCCTTTGGTGCCGTTTAGTTTTTCTTCAAATATCACAATTCCTGCTGAGTCTGTAATGCTCAACTCAATGGCATGATTTTTTATGGTATTAAACGGAATTGTGATTTTTGATTGATGTGGTGGGTTCCAGTAATAATAGGAGGTTCCCCAGTTTTTTGACGCTTTGTATTTTGGCAAATCATACACATACAATGCTTTTGAAAGCTTGGTACTATCAAGGCTGTTTATTTCATTTAGAGGCATCACAAATAGCGACCTTCCATGAGTACCTACCACCAATTCGTTGGCTTTGGGTTGTATGGCCAAATCATGCACAGCTACCCGTGGCAGGCCACCCAACTTTTCCCAAGCAGTGCCTTTTGAATAGGAAATATACAAACCATTATCGGTACCTACATACAGTAGATTAGGATTTACAACATCTTCACGAATTACATTTACAGGTTCCAACCCAAGATTAGAGCTAATGGATTTCCAGGTTTTTCCATAATCATCCGACCTAAAAACCAATGCTGTAAAAATATCCTTACGGTAACCGTTAAGCGTGGCATATACTCTGGATTCAACATGGTTGGATGCCTGAACTCTTGATACCCAATAGCCTTTATAGGCCGGAATGGAAATATTAGTCCATGTATTGCCGCCATCTTTTGTTACACTAATCACCCCGTCATCACTTCCTGTATAAATCAATCCAAATTTTAAAGCACTTTCGTCAATAGTAGTTAGGGTTCCATAAGGTACATTTCCTTCTTTTCCTCCCGCTGTTAAATCAGGCGATATTTTTTTCCAGCTTTCGCCTTTATCAAAGGAGCGAAACAAATAATTGCCCCCAAAATAAACCATGTTATGAGCATGCTTGGACAACTGAATAGGCGTTTGCCAATTATACCGATAGGGATATTCGCCCAATTCATGTTTCGGTGTTATATAACTTGATTGCTCGGTGTTCATATCCAGGCGGTAATAGTTACCAAATTGATAGCCGGTATACACCAAATTTTGTTTTGTATCCGCTGCCACCTGCATACCATCGCCACCCATTATAAATTTAAAAGGGTATTGACCGCTTTGATGCCAGTCGTTACTAACGGCTGAATAGCGTGAACCTTTCCAAACACCGTTGTCCTGCAAGCCCCCGTATACATTGTAAGGTTCAGCTTCATCCACGGCAACCGAGTAAAACTGTCCAACCGCCGGGCTGTTGCATTTTACCCAGTTTTGCCCGTTGTCATAGGATATATTGAGTCCGCCATCGTTTCCATTAATAATATGGGATGCATTTGCGGGATTAATCCAAAGCACATGGTGGTCGCCATGAACATTATCGTCGTTTAGTTTTTTAAAGCTTTTTCCACCATCGGTAGAGCGGGCCATTACAACACCTAAGATATAGATATCATCAGCATTGGCAGGGTTCACCCGCATTTGCCCAAAGTAATAGCCGTAGGTATAAAAAAGGTCTTTGATGGAATCGTTTACCGTTTGCCAGTCGATAGTTTCCAGTGAATTCGTTTTAATAATAACCGAACCTTTGTAGTTTACATTAAACAAATTGCTGTTGGCGTTTCCTGTATATTTTATTAGGTCGGTTACGCTGTGTTTTTTGAATTGGATAAGTTGTTTAACAGCTTTAGCATCCAGCTTTTGCGGGAAATCATTTTCTCTTAAAAAAGCGTTTAACTTAGTATCCGAAAGCTTTAAAAATTCATCAACCGGCTGTTTTTCAAGTTTCATTAAATCTTCTAACGTAAATTTTGAAGTATCTTTGGCTTCGGCAGGCAAAGGATTTTGGTCGTCAATAATGGCATAAACTCCCGATTGACCATTTTTTGAATACGGCGCCAAACCAATTCGTCCCAAATTAGTTGCCGAATAAATTTTATTCCAATTGCTCCCCCCATTTTTTGAAATATAAATTCCTGAGCCCGCTCCTGAACCTTTAAAATTCCATGCTGTTCTTTGTCTATCCCACATAGCGGCTATAAGGGTTTCATTATTTGTGGGGTCAAATGCCAAATCAATGGCTCCAGTTTTATTATCTACAAACAAAACTTTTTGCCAGGTTGCTCCGCCATCTGTGGTTTTATAAACGCCCCGTTCATCGTTTAATGAATACAAATGCCCCATGGCAGCCACATACGCAACATTGCTATTGGTAGGATGAAGAAGCACTCGGCCGGTGTGGTGGGTTTCTTCCAAGCCCAAATGTTTCCAGGTTCTTCCGGTATCACTGGTTTTGTAAATTCCGGTACCGGCATAGCTGGAACGGCTGCTGTTGCTTTCGCCCGTTCCCACCCAAATGGTAAATGTTTTCCAATCCACGGCTATATCGCCAACTGTGATGGTATGTTGGTTGTCAAAAATAGGTTTGAACGCTTGTCCATTGGTATTGGTATACCAAACACCACCTGAGGCATAAGCCACTACCATTTCAATAGGGTTGGCAGGATTTACCTCAATATCTGTTATCCGTCCGCTCATGATAGTAGGCCCGATGGATTCTGTTTTGAGATTGGAAAAGCGGCTTTCGGCAGTGGGTTTAAAAGATTCTAAACGTGTTTTTGCAGGGGTAAACGGCTGAGCAAATGAATTAACGGCAAATAGAATTACCGCAAACGATGAAACTAGTTTTAACATTTGATTTATTTTTTTAAAAAAAGGGAAACTTAATACTGCTCTGAAGCGTTCGGAAAATCTTTCGATTTTACATCGTCAATGTATTTTCCAACGGCATTGGTTATCTCATCGTGTAGGTTTAGGTAGCGTCTTAAAAAGCGGGGATTAAATTCTTTGGTCATACCCAGCATGTCATGCAGTACAAGCACTTGCCCATCCACACCGCCACCGGCTCCAATTCCTATTACAGGAATTTTTAAGTTTTTGGCTACCTGTTCAGCCAACTTAGCCGGAATTTTTTCCAGTACTAAAGCAAAGCAACCAGCCTCTTCTAGTAATTCGGCATCATGCAATAGTTTTTCAGCTTCTTTTTCCTCTTTGGCTCTTACATTGTAAGTCCCAAATTTAAAAATGGATTGTGGTGTTAGCCCCAAATGGCCCATTACCGGTATTCCTGCGGTTAATATTCGTTTTACAGATTCTACAACCTCTTCACCACCTTCCAGTTTTATAGCATGGGCTTCGGCCTCTTTCATAATTCGTATAGATGATTCCAAGGCATTTTTGCTATTACCCTGATAGGAACCAAACGGCAAATCGCAAACTACTAAGGCTCTGTTGGTGGCTCTTACCACCGATTGCGCATGATAAATCATTTGATCGAGCGTAATGGGTAAGGTAGAAACATGGCCTGCCATTACATTGGATGCTGAATCTCCAACCAGTATTACGTCTATTCCTGCTCCATCTACAATTAGTGCAAAGGTGTAATCATAGGCTGTAAGCATTGAAATTTTAACCCCTGCTTCTTTCATTTCAATAAGCGAGTTGGTGGTTACTTTCTTTAGTTCTTTGTAATGGCTCATAATCTACTTTTTCTAAAAAGGTTAAATTTTTTTAAAGCTTTGAAAAAAGGAGTTTTAGCGACACACTTTTGTAAAACTTGCTAAATAATTTACAAACGATTCCAAATATATGTCGAACGGTAAGGATTAATCGTAAAATTAACCTGACTTTTGTATCCTTAATCGTGGCAAAACTAAGTTTATTTTAATACATAAATGTCAAATATATACAAACTGCTAATTATTACCTTAGGCTTTTGGTCATGCAGTAATGAAATAAAAATTACAGCTCCCTGGAAAGAAACTATTGTAGTATATGGCTTGTTGGATCCTGCTGCTCCTGAAAATTATATCCGCATTCAAAAGGCTTTTTTAGACCCTGATGGCAATGCTTTTCAGTTTGTTAATATGTCCGATTCTATTTACCCAACTAATTTGGAGGTTAAATTATACGTTAGAAAAAACGGATTTTTAATAGATACCATTTTCCCACAACTGATTGATGGCGATTTGGAAGGGATTAAAAAGGATTCGGGACTTTTTGCTAATAGCCCCAATTACCTTTACAAAATTACTGACCGAATATTTGAATCAAGACTTATTACCGGTGGATTTGAAGATTATGAATATGAACTTAAAGTTAAAAACAAATCTACAGGTTACGAATGTTCTTCTAAAACTTTGAGCAACGGATTCTTAGAATCCTTATCGCCTGTGAGTCCGGGAGCCAAGGATATTACGATTAATGATAGAACCAATTCGTTTCTGTCTGTTTTTTACCGTGAGGGAAGAAATGTGAAGGCTTATGATATGATTATAAGGTTTTGGTATTTGGAAACTCAAAAGAGCGATACAAATATTAAAAGTACAAAATCCTTTGACTGGGTAATTTTTAAAAACAAACCTACCAAGGGTTTGCGGGGTTCAGAGCAACAATTGTTTGCCGTGTCGGGCAATATTTTTTATGAAATACTGAATGCCACAATCCTACCAAATCCAAATATTAGCAGGAAAGCCCTTTATTGCGACGTGGAGTATTATGGGGTTGGAGAAGATTTATACACTTTTGTACAAGTAAATCAACCTTCACTGGGCATTATTCAAAAAAAACCTGAGTATAGCAATATTACCAATGGTTTAGGCATTTTTTCATCCAGGTATATTACCGCTATGCGAAAAATACCCATAAGTAATGCTATGCAAGGCGTACTTAGAGGTTCAACTTATACTAAGGATTTAAATTTTTAAGATTCGAAATATCTTTTTGCAGCGGTTCGGAACATCTAGTGCCAATTAAAACTATTCGTTTTAATTTAGTCCCTAATTTTAAATTTAAAATACTAAGATAACATGAGAAAAAATTATTTTTAGATATGGTTTTCGCACTAGTTGTGGTTCGTGCAGCAAAACAGATGACCAGTTATCACCTGCAACTTCGGAACAAAATAAATCCGAAGTTTTAAACAAAAAGAGTGGATACAAAGAAATAGAAGACGTGTTAACAGATAAAGCCACAACAGCCTTTGATATGAATTGCTATACTTGCAATGATGGTTCTTTTAAAGGAAACTATTATGGAACAGTTGAATTAGAACACCCTGGAAAAGTTGGTCCGCAAACAAAAGCATGTGCAAGTTATATTATGTCGGGCCATGCACCTATCGGTATTCATAGTTATAATCAGTGTTGTAATTTTATTGCCCCAAATGGTGATGAGATTACATTAACTACAGATGGGTATGATTTGTATTCTAACCAATCAGGTGTGGCCGTTGGCCAATGCAAGTTTAACTTTTCAGGGGGAACAGGTAAATATAAAAATGCAAGCGGTAGTTTTGTTGGTGATGTTTTAAATTATGGTAGCTATTTTACCGTTGATTAAAAAGGTAAACTTATTTGCTAAAAAAAATTAAAAATATAAAAGTGCCTTTCTAATTGGAGCGGCTTTTTTTATTTAAATTTTCTTAACCCAAAATCTTAATCTCTTTTTATTTAATATTTCTTTTTTAACAATAGATATTATCTCTTTTTCAAATTTTTTGTCAAGCATGTTTATCATGAGTAAGCCGTTTTCGGAAGTAACCCACACAATTTCATAAAGCGGTTGATTATTAGATTTGATAATTTTCGGTATCAATTCTTCAGCCTCAGACAAAGTTCCATTAAACCCTTTTTTTTGCAAAGTTTTAAAGGAAACTATCACCTGATTGTAGCTTTTATAATGGGTGGTTTTTAATGGTTTGTAACTTAAAGAATCAAAAGTTGGTATAAAATTGGAATCGGGAATAATGTTGGCATAAATTAATAACCCTATTAATGGTGAAGGGCAATTGGTCATTAAGTTTACTCCTTTACTTACAGGGCCCAATTTATTAGCCGAGTTAAACTCAATGTATATAGAAGCCGTGTCGCCCGGCAGCAATTCTTTTTTTGACCAAACCGGAGCCGTGCATCCACAGGTAACCGAAACATTAGAAATACTGAAGGGTTGATTCCCAATATTTTTATAATGAAACCTGAATGGATTTATGGTTCCTTCCAAAATGGTTCCAAAGTCTATTTTTTTAGTGTCAAACTCTACGTTGGGTTGCGCAAAACTGCTAATAGCGTTTAATGGAATGCAAAGGGTGTATATAATTTTTCTTATCATTACTTTTGTTGAATGGAAGCAGCAAATATACTTGTAAGCATAAACGAGACCAAGAAAACAGCGATTGTTACACTTAACAGACCTAAAGAGTTAAATGCTTTAAGTTATGACTTTCTAAATGAACTAAACGTTGCCTTGCATACCCTTGACAAAAATGATTCTGTAAATTGTATAATACTTACCGGTTCTACCAAGGCATTTGCTGCGGGAGCCGATATAAAGGCATTAGCCGAGCAAAGCCCTATTGGTATTTGGAAGATGGATATGTATGGACTTTGGCAAAGTCTTAAACAATTAAAAAAGCCGATAATAGCAGCAGTAGCCGGTTTTGCAATTGGCGGAGGATGTGAACTGGCCATGATTTGCGATATGATAATAGCCGCTGAAAATGCACAATTTGGGCAGCCTGAAATTAAACTAGGTATAATGCCGGGTGCCGGTGGAACCCAACGATTGCCTAAATTAGTGGGAAAAAATAAAGCTATGGAAATGGTTTTAACCGGTAATTTTATATCAGCCGATGAGGCGTATAGAATTGGCTTGGTAAATAAAGTAGTGCCTACTGAAATGCTGATATTGGAAGCTGAAACCACGGCCAACCTCATTGCATCCCAATCTACCATTGCGGTGCAAATGGCTAAGGAAAGTATTCTTAAATCGTTTGAAATGAGCCTGAATGATGGCCTTGCTTTTGAACGCCGAAATTACATGGCTTGCTTTGATACACCTGAGCAAAAGGAAAAAATGAAAGCGTTTTTGAGTAAGTAGTTTTAAACTGTAATCACCACATTACCTATTTTCTGGGCCAATTCCACATATTTGGTGGCTTCTACTATTTCTTCCAAAGGGTAAGTTTGGTCTATTACAGCCTTGTAATTCCCTGCTTCTATTAAGTCTTTAAAAAATTCAATATCCTTTTGGCTATCGGTAGGTATAGGAAATTTTACTTTTTTACCACCAAAAATGGGAGTGAGGAGTGCTAAAAAAATATTTTGCGACAAATAGCCCAATTCCGTTGAAAAATAAACGCCACCCGGTTTAAGTATTTTTTTGCATTTAAAAAAAGAGCTTTTTCCCACGCAATCCAATACCACGTCTAAGCTTTGCCCACATTTTGTAAAATCCTCTTTGGCATAATCTATCACCTCATTAGCTCCCAAGGATTTTATTAATTCAAAGTTTGGGGAGGTGCACACCGCCGTAATGGTTGCACCGTAATGCTTTGCAAGTTGAACACATGCCGAAACAATTGACCCTGTGGCTCCATTGATAAGTATATTGGGGCGATTGGTAAAATCTATTTTTCGGATAAGGTTCATTCCTAGCATTAGTCCATCACAAACGGCCGCTGCTTCCTCGTAACTCATATTGACAGGTTTAGCCCCTATCGACTTGGTTTCAGCAAGGCAAATGTATTGGGCATGGGTTCCAAAATTATAGGTACTTAGGCCAAAAACCGAATCACCGACTTTAAATTTTTTTACATCTTTTCCTATGGCTTCTATCTCTCCGGCCAGCTCACTTCCTAGTATGGTTCGCTTGGGTTTTAATAAACCGCTGATAATTCTAACAATTAAATATTCGGGTTTGCGAAACCCGCAATCGGTGCGGTTTACCGTGGTGGCATTAATTTTTATAAGAACCTCATTGTCTTTAGGCGTTGGTTTTTCTAAATCCTTTATTTGTAAAACCTCCGGAGGGCCATATTGGGTATATACACTAGCTTTCATGATAGACTATAAGGTTATGGATTAAATATTTTCTGTTGAAATTTTTCCTGAATAATCTGAAAATTTCGGTTTTCTTCTAGATTTATATTCATGCTTATTGAAAAAAGTAACCTCAGGTTCATCTCCTGTATTCGCGTTTTTTAATCGAATTGCATCATAAATATCTATTTGTGCTTTAGCAATGTTTGATTTTATGATTTCAATATCATCTGAGCCATCAAGCTGGTTATAATTTCCAAGATTTTCAATATTAAAATTGAATTGTCCGGGATTTTGTATCATGCTCACAGCATATCCCGACCATAAATTAATATTATTTATTATTTTGGCATTTCTTGCCTGAAAATAAGCAAAAGCAAAATCTGAATTTTGGTTTGGCTGATTAATAAATTCAATGCTTAGAGGCCTCAATTCCAGATGACTTTGCAATTTTAAACTAATATGCATAAACACGTTTTCAAAACGTGATTGGTCAATATCTCCAAGCAATAACTGCCCTTTTCCAAGTATGTTTAACGAATGAATAACATAGCCTTCGTTTTGGCTGTCTTGCGAAATAAAAATGTCTTCATTGAGCGAAGGCTGTGCTTCAATTTCAAAAATATCGGTAAGTTTTACACTAAAATTCATAAACAAATAAATTGTGAGGTGGGTTAGTTAACTAAACCTCAAAAGTATTGGGTTTTTGGTTGTTTGGGTAAGGGCAAGAAAAAAGTTTAGTTTAGTTTAGAAAACCGCCACGGCAGCCAAACACTTGGCAAACTCACTTGGGCAAGATTGGCTGGAAAGGTAGTTGGGGGAAGTGACAAGGGCGGGGTGAGAAGCTGACTTTGTCAGTTATATATAAAATAATTTTAATTTTTATCTGAAACCAAGATGAGAGCATTTTTGGCAAAGTTATGAAATTGTTAACTCTAGGTTTTTACTATGTTTAAAAGCCTTTTGTAATTATTATTGAAGGTTTTAAAAAGTATTACTCAATGCCAAAGCACAACCATTACGAAGATTTTTCAAAAATTCCATTACAAGAATTCCATGACACTGGTATTAGTGCCTTTTTCAGAGTTTTGTCTAACAATCTCAATCAACAAAATATTTTAGCAGATAATAAGGCTAATATTATGATTTCTATTAATACAGTTGTTCTTTCACTTGTTATCGGTTCATCAGCAAGAAATATGGAGTATTGGCAAAATTTGTTTGTTCCTATTATTATGTTCTTGCTAACTTCACTTTTAACTATCGTTTTTGCAGTTTTGGCTACACGTCCCAATTTTGTGAAAGGAATAGTAACGCAAAATGATTTAGATAATAAAAAATCAACGCTTTTCTTTTTTGGTAATTTTACAAGTTTATCACTTTAGGATTTTGAAGATTCTATGCTTACCATTTTAAAAGATGATGAATACCTTTATCGCAGCATTCTTGCGGATTTTTATGGACAAGGAAAAGTTCTCAAAAGAAAATACCTCTTATTAACCTATTCCTATAGCATCTTTTTAATTGGAGTTATTTTATCGGTATTGGTATTTCTTTTTTATCAATCTATTGTAATTAGATAAATAAGATGATATTAAATCATCTATAATTTTAACTAAAAACTAATCTTAGTTCTAATTGTCTTTTAGTTCATTTTCGTTTGATGTACTTTTCGATGATTTTTTATGCAACTCAATATAAATGCCAAATTGAAGAAAATCTTTACCAGTTTCATCATTTATCTTATAGTCAAACTGATGTAAATAACCTATTTGCATAGTTGTTGCTTTTGATGGTTTGTAGTTAAATGCAAATAACATTCTGTTTCGTTCAAAATAAGGTTCTTTGTCCGTAAAAAATATTTCATTACTTGCACTAACTTGAAAGGGTTTGTATTCATTTCGTTCTTTTCCAAAAGGATAGGAAACACCAAGTCTGTAACGAAAACGGTTGCGGTAGCCATTACTTGTAAATCTAAATTCTGAACGATAACGTTGTTCTATTTTTAGTTTCCCGATTGATTGAAAAAGAATAACCTGAGGCCAAATTCTAAATTCATCATTATTTTTTGGCAAAACAAAATCTCCGCCTTCTTTGTAAGTTTGGTAACTGCCCGCACCTAAAGTCAGCTTTACATTTTTATGAACCTTGTAGTTAATTCCGCCCTTATATTCGTAATAATGATAATGGTTGTAAAATTTTAATGAACGCAGTTGTGCCTCCCCAAATGTGCTCCATTTTTGATTAAAGTTATATTTAATATTAACAATATTCCAACTGCCAAGGTCAAAAGTCTGTGCAGATATTGTATTAATTGAAAAATAAAACGCAATTGTAATTAGAAATAATATCTTCATTTAATAGTCTCCTTGGGTTTTTCTTTGTTTTCAGTAACAGAAAATGATTTCTCAAAAAAATGAGAATTAGGTATTGTAATTATTTCGTTATCGTTTGTTTTAATGTGAACAAAAAAGTAGTTCATTTCTGTTACTTCTCCTTCATAATGGTAGTCTTTGTGTAATACTTTTACATAATCTCCTAATTTTAGGGGATGATTAAAGAATATCAAAATGCTCGAAGTGATATTTGAAAGTAATGACCATTGAGCAAAAAATGCTATACCTAAAGCGGTCAAGATTGAACTTGCAAATAATGCAATTTCATTTTGTTTGAACCCCCAAACGCCTGTCAGAAGGATAATTGCAGTCAATGTAGTAAATAACTGAATTGCCCTGATTGCCATTTTTCTCCTACTTCTTTCTAATCGAGTTTTTTTGAGAAAATTATTGATACCTGTTTTAAATATAAAATACAAAATGATATAGCAACCTAATATTATTAGGCTTTCAATAATTTGAATGTAGAATGAATTCATTGACTATTTATTAATTAGTTTATTGTCTCTGTCAAACCCAATTATTTTGTCGGCTGTATCGTCGGTTATGCTGTTACCTAAGGTGTATTATATGCGCTAAATTCTAGAGCATATCCAACATATTTAGGTTGGCTTTGCGCTATTTTAAAGCGTTTATTCTTTTTTCAAAAGTAAGGCTTTCTGCTTTTAAAACTAGCGGCCTACAATGGCACTACTTTAACTTTGCCGCTGTTCAGTTTTATAAAACTTCGTATCAAATCATTGGCATCCGGATACCACGGGGTTTGTTTTATGATGTCCCTTATTTCATCAGGAGAGCCAAACTGACTATTGTTGTCAATGTAACCATAGCCGCTGTATTTACTGTTTTCTACAAGTATAATAGAGCGTTCTTCAAAATTTCGGCCCCGGTCTATCACCATAAAACTGGCGTGAGGAAACTTAAATTGGTTAAAAATTTTAGCAACCCGCTTGTTGTAGGTTTCCGGTTCTTCCTTGTTGGCACATATTCCATTGCATTTTTTTAGCTGGTGGTGGTCGCATACCGAGTCATAACTTGTAAGGTTGCAGTACCTTAAACATAAGGTATGTTCTTCTATCCATTGGTCGAGCCGTTCGCGGGCTGATGAATAATTGACAAACGATAGCAGCGTGTTTTTTGACTTTTCGGCTTCCACAATTTTAAGATTCAAAATCCCGGTTTCATCCATAAAGGTATCAATGCTATGGGTAAAACTATCGGATTTTCGCATTCGGTTGTAGGGCGGTTTATGTTTTTTCAGTTCTTCCGATTCATGCAGTAGGGCTATTAATTCGCTGCCGGTTTCTAAAAAATCTACATTGTATAAATCGTTAAGCATTTTTTTGCCTTTCTTTTCTTTTGTATTAAAATGACTTAAGGCGCGGTTATACATATTTACGCTTTTGCCAATGTAGATAATATTTCCTTCCTTATCCAAAAAGTAATATACGCCGCAGGATTCGGGCAGTTTATTAATAATGTATTGTTTTATTTTATCAATCCGCCTCACCATCAGGTCATCCACGCCCTTGTTTTTATAAATCGGATTATTGCTTTTTACCTGGAGCAAATGGTCGAATAATTTGGCGGTAGCCACCGCATCCCCTTCAGCACGGTGTCGGGCTTCGTTTGGTATTCCCAGCGATTCGCAAAGATTGCCTAAACTATAGGAGGCTTTTCCGGGTAATAATTTTCTGCTCAATCGCACGGTGCAAAGGGTATCACGCTTATAAACATAGCCCAGGGAGGCAAATTCATCTTTTATAAAGCCATAATCAAACTGCACATTGTGGGCTATAAAAACTTTGCCCTCGGTCATTTCCAGTATTTTTTTGGCTACTTCATGAAATTTTGGTGCATCGGCTACCATTTCATTGGTAATGCCTGATAGTTTAGTATAAAAATACCCAATGTTGCATTCAGGATTGATAAGTGAGCTAAATTTATCTACTACAGTTAAGCCATCATGAATAACCACGCAGATATCAATAATTCGGCCTTTTCTAAACTCAAATTTTCCTCCACAGGTTTCTATATCGATAATGGCAAACATTTCCCTCTGCAAAAATCGTTAAAAGAAAAAACGAAAACTAAGGATAGTTTTTAATCTTATGAAGAAATTAGAAGCAATAGGATTTGAGCAGAGACTGCAATTATTTCAACATTTTGGAAAACAGAACTCCCACACATATGGATTGGAATAATCCTGTTACACTCCAGCTTAAAACAATAATTAGCGATAATGGAAAACTGCTGTAGGACATAATCATACCCGGAAATGAAATGTCTAGAAAACCAATCCAAAATAGAAGCCTTTTTGAAGAAGAGAATCACCCTTTATTACTCTTTTTGTCATGTTCCAAACCCAAGCAAGTAAAATACCCAGTAAAAAAGGTTGAATAAAATAGAGTGACATTAATGGGTCAGTCCAGGGGCGAAAGAGGTTTGGATTTTCATATTCCATTTTTAGTGAAGGAGCAAACTTTGCAAATACTTGTCCGATGGCCAAACCCAGAACGAGCATTGCTGCCCCTGCTATTATTCCTGTAAATAGTGTCTTTTTCATAATTTGATATTTTTATAGAAATTAATGGTTATTTAAAATAAAAGGGCAAATAAAAAGAGGTGTTAATTTTTCATTTTTTTAAGCTTTTCCAAATCTAGAATTCTAAGACTTCCGTTATACGTTTCAATAAGCCCTTGATCTCTGAAATCACTTATATTACGACTTACCGATTCGGGCGAAGTACCTGATAACGATGAAATATTTTCACGCATCAAGTTAAACATTAATTTTGATTCCCCTTCTTTTTGGTATTTTTCATAAACAAATATTATGGCTTCGGCTACCCGTTTACGGGCTGAATTGTATGCCAAATGGATTAGTTTTTCTTTAGTATCCGAATAACTTTTGACTAAAAGATTAATAAAAATTAAAGCAATATCGTGGTCAGAATAGAGGAGTTTAAAAAAGTCTTCCTTAGGAATAAGAGCAACTTCTGAATTTTCAATGGCCATGGCAAACTCCTTGTGTTTGCAACCTTCTATTAGTTCTTCAAAACCAAAAAAATCACCTTCTTTGTATATATCAACTATCAATTCTTTCCCTGTTTCGTTGGATTTGAAAATCTTTATTTTTCCTTCGACTAAATAGTATAAATGGCTGGGAGTGTCACCTTCCATAAAAAGCATATCTTTTTTTCGAAGCTTTTTTCGGGTTTTGCTTTCAGGAAAAATAGAGATACCAATTTCATCCTTGGCAGGATGCATAAACTCATTTATTCCATGAATGGAATTTTCAAAAGTCTTTTGCATAAGTTCTGCTTTTTTTAACCGGGCTCCAATAATCTTTATTAAATCATTGCCAGTAAAGGGTTTGGTAAGGTAATCATCGGCTCCCAAATCCATTCCTCTGCGAATATCTGATGTTTCAGATTTTGCAGTCATAAATATAAAAGGTTTGCCTGCCATTTCGGGTATATTATCAAATGCCCTCAACACCCCATAGCCATCCAAATCGGGCATCATAATATCACATAAAACCAAATCGGGAATTTTCTTTTTTACCGATTCTAACCCTTCTTTGCCATTGCTGGCGGTGGTAGTTTGATAACCTGCCAACTCAAGGATTTCAGCCGTGTTATCTCTCACATCGGCATTGTCTTCAATTATCAATATTGCCTTTTTCATGGGTGTTTTTAAGGATAAAATAACAAAGGAATAGTTAAGGTTAATTATAGTACAACATTAATATTAGAAGTTATTTTAAGAAATGACCCAAGTCATTAAAAGTTAGGGGTTACCATGACTTTTATTAGGTTTGAAACGTTTTAGTTTAATGTGTTTCAAAACGACGGAAAAGGTTGTTCCTTCATAGTTCGCTTTCAAAATGAATAGTACCATTCATAACCGCAATCCAACATTGTGTAGCCCAAAGGAATATTAACTTCGCATAACCAAATTGAAATAAGGCATCATTTGGCTTTGGTAGGTTAAGGTATGAGTTTTTGTAGAGGTTTGATTTTTTTTTTAAAAAACGAACAGAATATGAAAAATATAATAGCAGTGGTATCAATGGCAATTATGCTAAATGTTTTAGGTAACCAAAACCCTAGGAAGAATTATTCAACCGAACTGGCAGCAGAAGCTAATTTTAGTAAGGAAGATACGGATTTAATGACACGGGCTCAAAGGATTTTTGAAGCACTTCCTCTATCTGCTGAAAGTGCTAAAAATAAAACCACTGCTGAAAAAATTAAGTTGGGCAAACTGCTATATTTTGATACCAGATTAAGTATGACCGGAAAAAACATTTACAAGCCGTTGCCATAATGGGTAATGCTCAGTTAAATAAAGACCTTACAGGTGCAGAGATTGATGGTATTGTAGCTTTTTTAGGTTCACTTACCGGCACAGTTGCTGAGAATGTAAAGCAAGCGCCAAAACCTATTGCATCAAAATAAATTTAAAGAGTTATTTTAAGAAGTAACGAATTACATCGGCTGTAGATATAATTCCTTTGAGCATGCCATCATCGGCAATTACTATGGCGTGAACTTCGCCTTTAGCTAATTCTTCGGCCACATCTTTTATACTTGAAAGCGATGATTTTGTAATAGGGTTGGCGTGCATTATATCTTTTACCCGCTGTTTTGTATACACTTCTTCATCATCATCCAGTGAGGCGTTTTTCATGGCATACATAAAATCAATTAAACTGATTATTCCTGTAAGTATTTCATTATCAACCACCGGAATGTGGTGATGAAACTCTTTTTTTTCAAAAATATGTTTTACATCTACCAACTTTTGTGATGAACTTACGGTTACCACATTTTTGGTCATTATATCTGAAACAGGACTATTGATATTCATAGATACAAAGCTATTTCTGTTTATCGATTCCTAAAATGATAAGGATCACTTTTTTTTATTTATGCGGTGATTTGTATCATGTAGTTAAAACGTTTTTTTACAGATATTTGCTTAAATATTAACGGCAAAATGAGAGCAAAAACATTAGTAGAATTGTTAACCTTATCTACCAATCTTTACATGATTTCTAAGGATGAAGCGTTTATGAAAAATGTGGAAGAAATGGCCAAAAAAGGAAAAATGAAGCTGGATGATTTTATGGATGATTTTTCAGAAACGGTTGAGTTTGATGAAGAAACACTTGTTCAGAAGGTGATGCATAAAGCCAATGAGGCCAAGGTAGAGTTTGAAAAAAAGATGGAGGAATTGGCCGTTACCGTTTACAAAAAAATGAACATTGCCCATGCGGAAGATTTAAATAATTTGGCAACCAAAATAGAATTGCTTGAAAATAAAATTGACATACTTGAAAGCAAACTTGAAACTCTAGAAAATAAAAAATAAGAATGGGCTTACTTTCCTACCTAGATGGTAAATACCATTATATAATGCGCTATAATCAAATAATGCAGGTCATGCTTAAGTATGGCTTTGAAGATATGGTGGCCTATATGGAGGAAAAAAAGCGATTTTCTTTTTTAAAGAAGTTAATACCCAAACGAACCTTAGAACAGTCCATTCATTTAACGAAATGGGAAAAGATGCGCTTGGTTTGCGAAGAACTGGGCCCCACATTTGTAAAATTTGGTCAACTGCTTAGCAACCGCAACGATTTGCTCCCGGCAGATTTAATAAAGGAACTCGAAAAATTGCAAGATGGTGTACCTCCAGTAGCCGGTACCATTACCGAAAAATTGCTGGAGGAAGAACTAAAGCAAAAAACCTCTGAGCTTTTTGAATATTTTGAGCAGGAAGCCTTTGCTTCGGCATCCATGGCGCAAGTTCACCGGGCTACACTTAAAACCGGCGAAAAAATAGTTTTAAAAATTCAGCGCCCGGGAATAAAGGATATTATTGAATCTGATATTAAGGTTATGATTTATGTTGCTGAAATTTTCAGTAAACGAATCCCTTCTTTAAAAAGTTTTGACCCGGTAGGTTTGGTTCGAAATTTTGAAGAAAGTATCACTAAGGAACTTGATTTTATTCACGAATCAATAAATGTGCAGCGGTTTCACACCAATTTTTTGGAAGATGAAAGTGATAAGGGTTATATCCATTCGCC
>CAMDGU010000012.1 GCA_945897885.1 Chitinophaga pinensis | reverse complement strand
AAAGAAAACCCAACCCATATCGGCATAAGTTTTGATACCGCAGCCCCTACCGAAAGGCATATTGAATTTGAAGCCTACAAAGCCCACCGCGAGGCTATGCCCGAGGATTTACGCTCTAATATTCCATTTATTTTTAAAATTATTGATGCTTTTAATATCCCCATGTTTAACATGGATGGGTATGAGGCCGATGATGTAATAGGCACTTTGGCTAAAAAGGCAGCTAAACAAGGTTTTGTGACCTTTATGATGACGCCGGATAAAGACTTTGGACAATTAGTAGAAGACAATATTTACATCTACAAACCGCCTCGCATGGGCAATACGTTTGAGGTATTGGGAGTAAAAGAAATATTGTACAAATGGGAAATTGAAAGGGTTGAACAAGTGATTGATATTTTGGGATTGTGGGGTGATGCATCCGATAATATTCCCGGAGTACCCGGAGTTGGTGAAAAAACAGCTAAAAAACTAATTCAGGATTACGATTCAATAGAAAACCTTCTGCAGAACACCCATATGTTTAAAGGAAAGCTTCAAGAAAATCTTATTAATTTCGGAGAACAGGCTTTGTTATCTAAACGATTAGCAACCATTAATATTAATGTTCCCCTTGAGTTTGATGAAGTAGCCTTGCGTAAAGAAGAACCGGATGCCGAAAAAATAAAAGCTGTTTTTGCTGAACTGGAATTTAAAACATTGGCACAGCGTGTTTTAGGAACGCCAGTAACTCAAAATGTGGCTGCGGTAGCTTCCTCAACTAAAGTAGATAAAGCCACGGCCAACGGGCAAGTGGATATGTTTGCCACACCATCCCATACCGCTGAAACACTGGCCAACGAAATTGAAGCTTCTAATGAAATTTTTAAAACAATTAACAATACAAAACATATCTATCATTTGGCCACATCAGACTCTGAAATTAAAGAACTGTTAGCCGAATTTGATAAACACACCCAGTTTTGTTTTGATACCGAAACTACAGGATTGGATGTATTGGTAGCCGAAATTGTTGGTCTTTCCGTTTCCTTTAAAAAACAGGAAGCCTGGTATGTTCCTTTTTCGGCAAATCGCAAAGAAGCTCAGGAATTGCTGAATCGTTTTAGGCCACATTTTGAAAATGAAAGTATTGAAAAAACGGGGCAAAATATAAAATACGACCTTGCCATACTGGCCAATTACGGGATTGAACTGAAAGGAAAACTGTTTGATACCATGCTGGCCCATTATCTATTGGAGCCTGACCAAAAACATGGGATGGATATTTTATCCGAAAAATATTTGGGCTATAAGCCGGTTTCCATTACCGAACTAATTGGTAAAAAAGGAAAGGAACAATTGAACTTTCGTGAAGTAGATATTGAAAAAGCAAAGGAATATGCAGCAGAAGATGCCGATATTACTTTTCAGTTGGGCGAAACTTTCAGGCCCATGCTTAAAGCCGAGGAAACGGAAAAAGTATTAACCGATATCGAAATGCCCTTGGTTCCAGTATTAGCAGCTATGGAACATGAAGGAGTAAAAATTGACAATGCCGCATTAAAAGAGCTTTCCTCTCAATTGTTGACCGATTCTTTGGAAATTGAAAAGGAAATTTATGAACTAGCAGGAGTTAAATTTAACATTGCCAGCCCCAAGCAACTAGGCGAAATTCTTTTTGATAATTTAAAGCTTGACCCAAAAGCCAAAAAAACCAAAACCGGCCAATACCAAACCGGTGAAGAGGTTTTGAGCACCATGGTTCACTTGCATCCTTTACCGCAAAAAGTTTTGGATTTTCGTCAATTGCAAAAACTAAAATCTACCTATGTAGATGCATTGCCATTATTGATTCACCCTTTAACGGGGAGGGTTCATACATCCTACAATCAAGCGGTAGCAGCTACCGGAAGGCTTAGCAGCAACAATCCAAACCTTCAAAATATCCCGATACGAACCGAAAAGGGAAAAGAAATTCGTAAAGCATTTATTCCCCGTGATGAAAACCATATTTTGCTAAGTGCCGATTATTCGCAAATTGAATTGCGGATAATTGCATCTATAAGCAAAGACCCCGGAATGATAGAGGCTTTTAATCAGGGCATCGATATTCATACTGCCACAGCCAGTAAAGTGTGGAATGTGCCCATAGACCAAGTAGACAGCGACATGCGACGAAAAGCAAAGACTGTAAATTTTGGAATTATTTATGGTATTTCAGCTTTTGGGCTTTCGCAACGGGTAGGCATAAGCCGTGGCGAAGCCAAAGAAATTATTGATAATTATTTTGAAAAATTTAGTGGAATAAAGCAATACATGAGCGATACCATTAATTTTTGTCGTGAGCATGGGTATGTGCATACCCTTGCCGGCCGCCGCCGCTACATTCGCGATATTACCAGCAACAACCGCACGGTGGTAGGTTTTGCCGAGCGAAACGCCATTAATGCCCCCATACAAGGGAGTGCTGCCGACATGATAAAACTGGCGATGATTGAAGTAGACAAAAAATTAAGGGAACATAAATTTGAAACCAAAATGATACTTCAAGTGCATGATGAATTAGTGTTTGATGTACCCAAAAATGAATTGAATGAAGTAACTCCTGTAATTATTAAAGCCATGGAAAATGCCATGAAACTGGAAGTTCCGGTGGTTGTGGAATCAGGAAGCGGGATGAATTGGCTGGAGGCACATTGATGATTTGAAAATTAAGTCTAATTTTAATTGAGATAAAACAACCAGAGTAGAACAAAGCTATCCAAAACAGGGTGCATTCACTCAAGTTTGTTGAGCATATATATAAGTTATCGGAAAGCGTTTAAAAACATCCCCAAAAATTGAAACTTTATTTAAGGTAATTTGAAAAATGTCATCCCATAATATAATCCGGAAAATTTATACAGCCCGATCATTGTTTTTGTTAATGCTTTTAATTTCCGTGATATACTGTAACGCTCAAAGCATTCCAGATACCCTTAAGATTAATCTTGAATTAAATGGGAAACAATGTGTTAAGAATGGATTGATTTTAAGTTCCGAAGTGAAATTTTTTAAAAAAGGAACAAATGAAAATATTAGGGACTTTATTCAAGCTGAGCAAGGAGATTCAACATTCTTGTTAATCAGATTTAGGAAAAATCATGAGGTTATTCTTGGCTTTAGGAATAATGGGCCCTGCAATATTTTGATTTCTAAATCCAAGGTCATATTAACGTGGCCATACTTATATGGATATTTTAAACTTAAATATTATTGTAAACCGTATTACGTTAGTTTTCCAAGAAGTGGTGGGGTAACGGAGTGGCGACAACCAATTATGAACAGAAATTGTAACTTTAAAAGCTCAAATTAATCGAACGAACACCATCCGATAATAGCAGTAGCTGTTGCAAAACCTTTCAAAACATTTTCTTATCGGTTGGTGTCCCACCAACCGAAATAATTCCGCTTAACGGCAGGTGCCTTCCCACCGAAACCAAAGTTCCGATAAAAAAAACCCTACCCCTTCACTTTCAAATTATTAAAAACCCCGTTGGTAATATTTACTGAATCCAAACGGATGGCATTATTCGGGTCGGTATAATCTATAAGCAAGGCCTTGGCTGAAAAAGTTCCCGACATGGTATTGGCTGCATTTTTTGTAACATTAATGTTTCCCCCTTCCAAATACCATTTTTTATCATCGGCATCAATATAAAATCCCATACCTGTGTATTGGTCGTTTTCAATGCTGAATACTTTATTAGATGCTACTACTCCTTTGGGCATAGGAATTGCCATATCCAAATTAAATTTACCGGATTTGGCAAAACACATAAAATAGGTTTTACCGCCATAATCGGCTTGCACTTTTGATAATTCTATTTTTTGACCATCAAAATAAAAACTAAAATCAGGATTGGTATTTAAGCCTGTTTCTGTAGTTCCTCCTCCACCATTATTGTTGGTAGTGTCTTTGGGATTTGTAATTGGATCAGTTACATCATCGCTTGATTTACTGCAAGAAGCAAAAGAAAATGCCACAAGAAGGGCTGCAAATAAGTTAAGTGTTTTTGTCATATAAATTGTGAACGGCGAAAATAAAACTATATTTTACAGTCGTTTAAATTTGTTTTCTACAGTATGACATAAAAGACCACACTGAATAAAATTAAAGCCATTATGAAAACAATTTGCAAGTATTTTAAACTCTCAAAAATGAACTAAGTTTGCAATTGTGGGTAACCTATATTTTGCATCCGATTTTCATTTGGGTGTTCCTAATGCACAGGAAAGTTTAGTTCGTGAACGAAAATTAGTGGCGTGGCTTGAATCCATTGCCCCCAACGCCAATGAAATATTTTTGGTAGGGGATGTTTTTGACTTTTGGTTTGAATATAAATATGTGGTACCAAAAGGCTACACCCGCCTGTTTGGGTGCTTGGCCAAATTAGCGGATAGCGGAATAAAGCTTCATTTTTTTAAAGGCAATCATGATATGTGGATGTTTGGCTACTTTGAACAGGAATTTGGAGCAAAAGTGCACAGCAACGAATATATTTTTGAACGGGATGGTAAGAAATTTTTCATTCATCACGGTGATGGACTGGGCAAAGGTGATGAAAAATATAAGCTTTTAAAAAAAATATTCCGCAGTGAATTGTGCCAACGTACGTTTGCTTTTCTGCATCCTTCTATAGGTATTGGATTAGCCAATTACTTTTCCTCAAAAAGCCGCTTGGCCCAAATGCATCTTGAAATGCCCTCATCCAATTCAATTATAAAAAAGGGCATTCCACATGACCTTGATTTAAAAAATAAAAATAAAATTACATGTGAAAATGAGGAGATTGATCTGGAAAAAGAATGGTTGGTGCAGTATTGCAAAGAAGTATTGCAAACCACTCACTATGATTATATGATTTTTGGACACCGTCATTTGGCTTTGGATATACCGATGGGTGCCAAATCGCGTTATATAAATCTGGGCGATTGGTTTAAGTTTTATACCTATGCCGAGTTTAACGGAACAGATGTTGCTTTGCTAAAATACAATCTATGATGCCTTTAGCCACCAAATCACAAAAACACAAAAGAATCACGAAATACTTTGTGAAACTTAGTGCCTTTGTGCCTTCGTGGCAAAAATTTTTAAGCCTTTTACTTCTTTTTTGTTCTTTTAACCTAACACCTGAATTAAGGTTGGAAGGAGAAATAAAAGGTCAGTTTAAATTTTTTACCACCGATAAATTGGGAAACGTATTTGTGTTAACCCAAAAAAATGATATTCAAAAATTTGATAAAAAAGGCAAAAAATTAACGGAAGCAAATTTTAAAGTTTTGGGTGATGCCAACATGATAGATGCAGGAAATCCTTTAGAAATTTATGTATTTTATAAAGACCAAAACAAGTTGGTGTATTTTGATAATATGTTAAACTACCGCGGTGAAACCGACCTCTACAAAACCTTAGGAGTTAATAATATTCAGGCTGTTTGCCGCAGCTATGACAATGGTTTTTGGTTTTTTGACCCTGATAATTTTAAACTTAAAAAAGCCGACAAACAAGGTGACTTGCAATCCGAATCCATTAATCTGGCAAATGTAGCCGATACTATTTTAACCCCGCAAATGCTACTCGACGACGGCAAATTTGTTTACCTAAAAACCAACAATGACCGTTTATTGGTTTTTGATATTTTAGGAAATTATATCAAAACCATTCCTTTAGAAAAATTTACTTCGTTTCAAACCAAAGAAGAAAACCTTATTTACTCTACCTACTCTGATTTATACACTTATAATCCTTCTACTTTTGAAAAAGATTCCTATAAACTTAATCAAAACACCCTTTTCAACAACGCGTCTTTTTTAAACATTCGATTAGAAAATGACCGACTGTATCTTCAGGATTCGGCCACGATTGGGGTTTATTCGTTTTGAAAAAATCGCTACCCACACTTTTTCTCAATAGAAATAAATTGATCTTTCATCCATCTCTTTTTCGGTGTTGCCTTTTTATGCCTGTTTAAATAATACAAACTCTTAGGGCAATTATTCAAAAAATGATAATCAAGAGATAACATCCAAAGTGCTGCTGAATATTTCGGTTTATGACAAATAGCTTTTTCTAAAGTTTGAATGCTTTTTCTTAAACGGTTGGTATCATTGGTAAATGCATACTGAATATAATAGGCATAACCCAAGTCATAATAATACTGCTGAATATTTTTCCTTAATAAATTGGTATCAAAAGCTTCAAGTTTTAATACAGTTCGATTAACCAATTCTTTATCCTGCTTCCCACAGGTTAATGAAGTCAAACTATCTCGTATTTTATTATAATCAATATTTTGAGCGTTAGACTTCTTGTGAAGTAGAATAAAAATAAGTGCTAAAAATACTGCTTTTAAGAGATTCATTAAGCTACGAAAATAAGACTTTCAAGATTCATATAAGTTTGTTTAGTTCATCCTTTGGGGGTTAGAGGGCTTTTAATATATCTTTGCAGCCTTATGCTGGATAAGCTAGAAGCCATACATGCCCGTTTTAAAGAAGTTGAACTGTTATTGAGCAGTGCCGATACAATGTCGGACATGCAAAAATTTAAACAACTGAATAAAGAATACGTTGACCTGAAAGAGGTAGACGAAGTATATCAGGAATACCGCGTTTTAGTAAAAAATCTTTCCGAAGCCAAACACATTCTAAATACCGAAAAGGATGATGAATTAAAAGATATGGCCAAAATGGAAATTGAGGAATTAACGGCCCGACAGGAAGTATTAGAAAAAAATACCCGGGCTATGTTACTTCCAAAAGATCCTGAAGATGCAAAAAATGCAATCTTAGAAATAAGGGGCGGAACAGGTGGTGATGAAGCCAGCATTTTTGCCGGTGACCTTTTGCGCATGTATCTTAAATATTTTGAAAAGAAAGGCTGGCAAAGTTCCATATTGGATGAAAACGAAGGTTCGGCCGGAGGCTATAAAGAAGTGGTGGTAGAGGTAAACGGTAGAGATGTTTATGGTACCATGAAATTTGAAAGCGGTGTGCATCGTGTGCAGCGGGTTCCTGAAACGGAAGCTAGTGGACGGGTTCATACATCAGCGGCTACGGTAGCTGTATTGCCCGAAGCAGAAGAAGTAGATTTTTTCTTAAACCCTGCTGATGTAAAAATGGAAACCTCACGAAGTGGAGGAGCAGGTGGGCAAAACGTAAATAAGGTAGAAACCAAGGTTCAGCTTACGCATGGACCTACCGGTGTGGTGGTAATTTGCCAAACAGAGCGAACTCAGCTAAAAAATCGCGAAAAAGCAATGAATATGTTGCGATCAAAACTATACGAAGAAGAAGTGCGAAAGCACGAAGCGGCCATTGCCGGAAAACGAAAAACGATGGTAAGCACCGGCGACAGAAGTGCAAAAATAAGAACCTATAATTACCCTCAGGGCCGTGTAACAGACCATCGAATTGGGTTAACTCTTTATAATTTGCCCGAGGTAATGAACGGCGACATTCAGGAAATTATAGAACAACTTCAATTGGCTGAAAATGCTGAAAGAATGAAAGAAGGAGGAATGGGGTAATTTAAAAATGAAGCAATTTGAAAATTTGAAAATGTCGGTCGTAGCAGATTCCCCTCTTGAGAGGGGTTAGGGGTGTGTTTTCTTATCACTTAATTATGAAAAGCATCCACATTTTAACATATATATTATTTTTAACATTACTAACCGAAAGTTGTAAAACCACATCTATGAAAACCATCATAAATACTCCAAATGCCCCGGCTCCAATAGGGCCATATAACCAAGCTGTGCTAAGCGGAAATACATTGTATGTTTCAGGCGCTATTGCCATTGAGGTTTCAAGCGGTAATATGATTCAAACCGATATTGAAGCTGAAACCCATCAGGCAATGAAGAATCTTGGTGAAATATTAAAAGCTGCCAATATGGATTATTCCAATATTGTAAAATCTACCATTTTTGTAACTGACCTTGGAAATTTTGCAAAAATAAATGCGGTGTATGGCAGTTATTTTAAATCGGATTTCCCGGCTCGTGAAACGGTTCAGGTTTCAGCATTGCCAAAAGGTGCTAATGTTGAAATTTCGGTTATTGCAGTAAAATAATTTTCCTTTGTTTTAAAAGAACACATAGGATATGCCCGCATTAAAAGATGTACCTAAATTGAAGTAGGTATTACTTGACTGATTCCAAAACTTAAAATAATTTAAATCTAAAGAAGCAGAAGCATTTAATTTAAAACGGGGGGAGAAGAAATAATACAAATTTGCATTTGGGCTTAAACTGGCAGTAAGTATATCTCCTAAATTATAATCAAGCCATCCAGTTCGAGTTAAACTATGTTTAAACTGATAATTAACCTGCGTTTTTACACTCGTACTTAAATAAGTTCGGGTATTGGGATACCATCCTATACCTTCCGTAAATGCTAAATTTATTTGATAGGATTTATTCTTGTAACTAGAGTATACTAGGCTATAATCGGTGGCACTATTTTCTTTTCTTATTTCGGCTCTGAATATCCTTGACCGCTGAAACGCAAGCCTAACAGGATTTTCCGAAGAATACTGATAAGCAAGATAAAAAGTATTGTAAAAATAATTTCTATTCTGAATTGAATCAGATTTAAACTTTTGTCTTGAATTATTATCCCAAACATTATTTCCTATTAAAAACTCATTTCGTTGCCCTGAAAATCTTTGAAAACGATTTGCATAAAGCCAGTTATCATAAAGACTAGTAAAATAAATTGCATTTGATTTTTGATTTATAACTTCTTTTGATAAAAAAGAATCAAGCATACTTATTTGGTCAATCATTCTAAACCGATAATCAATCATACGAATAGATAGAATTTGACTGATTTTGTTACCAAAAGACTCTACCTGATTGGGAGAATAAGAATCAATAATTTCTTTCTTTTTCATATCTTTTAAAATAAAATTGGCTAAAACAGGGTCAGAAATATATTCTAACCTTCCTTTTCCTATGCCTATTTCATATTGGCCTTTTAAATTATAATCCCTCTGTTTTTGAATAGGTTGAGTAGGATCTACCTCATTTACATTAAAACTTCCACTGAGGTAGCAGCGGTTTACCAGAAAAGAATTCCCTTTATAAAAATAATCATCCAAATTAAAATGAACGTTTGAAAGATTAAATGACCTCGCATTATTTTGATAGTTTGAATTTTTTAGACTACCACTCATATCTAATCCATAACTTAAATTCTTCATGTGCTTTTCAGTATTAATAAATCTTGAATAATTTCCATTAAATAAGCCAGCCAAATTACTATTACTATATACTGGAGCGTTGATTTTAGCGTTTGAATTCTCACTAAAATTGCTATTTAAATTTAATGACTTATAACCATTTACCCGATACCGATAATTCTTAAAATCATAGTTCTGGGCATTGACTAAAGTGGCACATGATATAAGAATTGGTAGTATTTTATATTTCATAATAGTTTAATTAAATCATTTAAAATTACACTAAAAACGGGGTTTCCCCCGTTTCATTTTATTATTAAATTTTCCTGATTAAAGCATTAAAACCGGGATGTAAATGTTATTACCATGGTGTTTCCTGAAAATTTATTTTCAGCTATGGATTGTGGACGAGTGTTATCATTAAGAACATAAGGCTGAAATACATCTTTACCTATGTTGTGAACCAAGCCAAAATCCAAAGCCCAGTTTTTATCTTTAATTCCTAAACCACCTGTTATATAATCGGAACGGAGGTTAGAAGTACTGCTGGCTTTAAACGGTGAGGCATAACTTGCAAAACCACCTCTGAGCCTAAACTCATCAATTACCAACTCGCCGCCTATTCTATAATTAATAGCATTGGTGTAGTTATTTCTAATAACATCATTGGCTGTTTCCATAGCGCTATTTTGGATATCACTTCGCAATCGCATGGCTGAATAATCCACTCCTTCCAAATCGGCACTTATAAAGCCTTTTTTACCCATAATACCTGTTGCACTTACAGTATATCTTGATGGAGTTAACAAACTATACGCATAAGTCCCTTTCTTACTTTCAAAATTATAACTGTCACCATTTCTTAGGGTAGAGTTTATTCCAAAATCATATTCATCGTCTAGATTTATTATTTGAGGGGTTTGAAAACTAGCTCCGACTCGCAAGTAATCATGTGCCTTTAGAATTATTCCCAATCGGCCTGAAAACCCACCACCCGTTGTATTTAAATGTTCAGAATAGGTAAAATTATCCATGACAAAGGCATTGGTATTGGCAGGATCATTGGTTTCAGCGTGAGTTCTGGTTTCTTTAAAATTTACTGATGTATAACTTAATGTTGCACCTAAATACACCACATCACTATAATTTCCGGCCAATGAAAAATTATACTCATTCATACCGCCTTGTTGTTGCATTACCCCTTTCTGATTTATATTATGAAAAATAGGACTGGCATTGGCTGCATATTTTTTGTTACCAACGGAATCGAATAAATAAGACTCCCAAGCCATTGTTGTTTTGGAGGCAAATCCATTATCAAAATCATCGTCGGTGGCTCTTATTTGACTTACGCTCAAACCATTTGCCCGCTCAGCAAAATAATCCATCAAACTTGTTTGCGTATTGGTTCCCGAAAAATTTACCACCCTATTAAAATCTGCCACCCGAGCCATATTAAAAGCAAACGAATAACTTTTCCAACCCCGTTCCTCTTTTTTAGTAGCGGTTTTATTGGCAAACACAAGCCCAAAATTGGGAACCTTCATTTTAAAAGCGTTATCGGCCAACGAATTGCCCATATAGGTGCTAACATTTCTATTATTCACAAATCCTACGGAAAAACTAAACTCGCCCTTTTTATATTGGGCTAATCCGGCAGGGTTTACAGAAGCTGATGACACATCGGCTCCCAAAGAACCAACTGCACCAGCAATTGACATGGATTTAGCTGTACTACCAAATTTTTTGTTGGTGTAACGTATGGCATCAATATCATTTTGTGCCATGGCCGGGATGCACAATATTCCCATTAAGCCTGATATTATTAACTTTTTCATAAATTAAATTTTATTATAATGAATGGATTTATCTACCTCTTCCTCTTGGTGAAGATGAACCGCCTGAACTTCCTGAATTTCCGCCGCTTGGGGTTGTGGAACCACCGCCGCCATTTCCACCGCCGCTTCTATTTCCACCGCCGTCGTATGACCGGGGTGCCGGTGTGTTTCGAGGTTCTTCCCTTCTTTGATAATTATTATTGGCTGGCTGTTCGTCACTTCTTCTTTCAGCAGGTGCGTCATAACTGCGCGTTCTGGTTTTCTTCTCCTCTTTAGGCTGCTCATAAGTTCTATTCGGAGTATTACTCGGTTCATCAGATCGTGTTCTACTTTCTGTGGGTTCATCACTTCTGCTACGGGTTTTTCGTTCCTCCTTTGGTTGCTCATAGGTTCTACTAGGTGTATCATAGGATTTACTCTTATCATCCTTTGTTTCTGGAGTTCTATTTCTTGAACCGTCGCCATTATTTGAAGGTCTTTCATATTCCTTTGGAGTTTCACTGCCGCGAGATGGAGTTTCGCCACCTTTATAATCAGGAGTTGTACGATCTATTACGCGAGGTTTGGTTTTTTCTCCTCCATTATCAGGAGATACGGTCCCTTTTTCAGGAGTGTAGGTGTTTTCATTGGATTTATTATCGGGTGTATTTCCTCTTCCTGTATTGCCTTTAGTGGGAGCCCCTGACACTTCTTTTCCATTATCATTCGTATTTCTTCCGGCATCCTTTGGATCCTTATTGCTTCCATCACCTACCATAGCACCTCTTGGATTATTCTTTGGGTCATACTTTTCACTTCCATCATTAGGTGTTTGTTGAACCATCCCTCCACGGCTGCGAGGCGATACCTGGTCGTTACGCGATTTTGTTGGTGTATTGCTTCCTATAGTTTCTCTCGGACCGGTCATTTTGCCTTTGTAAGGGGTATTGTTACCTCCATTGTTTCCACCATTATTGCTTGAGTACACATAAACCGGACGATGCCAAGGGCTATAATTGTTATAATAACCTCCACCATATCCTCTGTAATAACCACCACCCCAACCATTATTATAATGTCCCCAGCTTCCATAATAAGGGCTGTAAAAAGGATCATAATAACCGTAAGGTGTTCCACCATAATACATATTTGAATAATACCCCCAACCACCTGAATACCCAAACCATGGGTCATAAAAATTATTATAACACGGGTAATAACTGGTTCTCCAACCCCAGGCGGGGTATCCATAATTATAGCCTACGTTCCATCCGTTCCAGGAGTTATATCCAACCCAAAAACGACTTCTTAATGGCCTATCCCAGCCCCAGTAAGGATTATTGTAATACGAACTGTAATACCCGCCACCGCGGCTGTAATTATCATATAATGCATCGCGATAGCCATCGCTGTAGCCATCACCATATCTTAACCGTTGAAAAGATCGTCCGTATGAAAAATCATCGTCATCATCATAATTATAATTGTCGCCATCTTGCGAATAGTTATAATTATCATTTCTCGATGAACTTTGAGGCTCTCTTACTATATCCTCAGCTTCCCCTTCTTTATATTTTCGGTAAACGGGTTCCTCCACCGGAGGTGTTTTTGTTTCGTTGTTATTTTTTGCCACAGGAGTTGGCTCACTTTTTTTCTGAACCTCCTCTTTATCATCTGCCGGGGTGGCATATACATCATCGTACTGGCCCAAATCACTGCGCGAAGTTCCTTTCATAGAACTACAAGAACCAAGAACCAATAAAATAGCAATAAATTGTAATAGAGTCTTCATGATACGAATTATTTAATTGTGCATTTAATTTTACCTTTGCGTTTAAGATTTTACAATTACTATACCAAAGATACAACATAAAAACACCCGATGGCATTTCAAAAAATTAAGCGAGAAGACGATTATTCAAAATGGTACAACAATTTAGTTGTAAATGCAGATTTAGCAGAACATTCAGCCGTTAGAGGCTGCATGGTTATTAAACCTTATGGCTATGCTATTTGGGAAAAAATGCAGCAGCAATTAGACAAAAGGTTTAAAGAAACTGGACACAGCAATGCCTATTTTCCTCTTTTTGTACCTAAAAGTTTATTTGAAGCCGAAGAAAAAAATGCCGAAGGATTTGCTAAGGAATGTGCCGTTGTTACCCATTACCGCTTAAAGTCGGACCCTAATAATCCGGGAAAACTTATAGTAGACCCTGATGCAAAATTGGAAGAAGAACTGATAGTAAGACCCACCTCAGAAGCTATTATTTGGAGTACTTACAAAAACTGGATTCAAAGTTACCGCGACCTACCATTATTGATAAATCAATGGGCTAATGTGGTGAGATGGGAAATGCGAACCCGTTTATTTTTAAGAACTGCCGAATTCTTATGGCAAGAAGGACATACTGCTCACTCTACTAGACAGGAAGCCATTGAAGAAGCAGAACGAATGCTGGATGTATACGCAGAATTTGCCGAAACCTTTTTGGCCATACCTGTCGTAAAAGGAGTTAAAACCCCCAACGAGCGATTTGCAGGAGCAGATGAAACCTATACCATTGAAGGCATGATGCAGGATGGAAAAGCTTTGCAAATGGGAACCTCCCATTTCTTGGGACAAAATTTTGCCAAAGCATTTGATGTAAAATTTGCAACCAAAGAAGGCACACAGGAATATGTGTGGGCCACCAGCTGGGGGGTAAGTACCCGATTAATGGGTGCTTTAATTATGGCTCATTCCGATGATGAAGGATTAATCCTCCCACCAACTATAGCACCAATACAAGTTGTAATTATCCCTATTTACAAAGGCTTGGAAGAATTGGAAACCATTTCTCAAAAAGTAAAACCTTTGCAGGAAGCTTTAAAAAAATTAGGTATTTCGGTCAAATATGATGACCGCGATACCCAACGCAGCGGCTGGAAATTTGCCGAATATGAATTGAAAGGTGTTCCTGTTAGGATTGCTATTGGGCCTAGAGATTTGCAAAACAACACGGTAGAAATAGCCCGCCGCGATACCAAAGAAAAAATGAGTGTGAGCATGGATGGACTAACCGAAACCATTCAAAACCTACTGGAGGATATTCAAAATACTATTTACACAAAGGCCAAGGCTTACCAGCAAAGCAATATTCATGTGGTAAATACGTGGGCTGAATTTGAGGCTGCTTTAGAAAAAGGCGGATTTGTGAGTGCCCACTGGGATGGAACCCCTGAAACAGAAGAAAAAATAAAAGATGAAACCAAAGCTACCATTCGCTGTATTCCTTTAGATACCACTTTAGAAGAAGGACTTTGTATACTAAGCAGAAAACCCAGTAAACAAAGGGTTTTGTTTGCAAGAGCGTATTAAAGTAAAAGCTAAAAACTAAAAGTTAAGAGTTGTTTTATACTTTTAGTTTTAAACTTATCACTTTTCACTCCCCTGTCCCCTCTCCCAATTTCACTTCCATTCCATCCATTTCCGGAGTTAACATGAGTTGGCAACTGAGGCGGCTATGAGGAATATTTAATAAAAAGGCATCATCCAACATCGCTTCTTCATCCTCTGACATAGCTGGCAATAAATGACTGTTGATTACAACTACATGACATGTGGCACACATAGCCATTCCACCACAAGTTGCTTTTATTTGCAAATCATTAGCCCTTATGGCTTCCATTAAATTTAGACCCATATCCGTAGGTGCCTTTATTTGATGTTTATTTCCTAAAAGGTCTGTAACATTAATATTTATTACTGCTTCCATTGTTTATTAAAAAGCTTTAACACCGCTTACAGTAGTATATTTAAGTACCAAGTTTTTATCAGGATTAATATACTTGTAAGCCGACTGAACCATCATTGTAGCTTCATGAAAACCACACAAAATTAAACGCAATTTTCCGGGATAATCATTAATATCGCCAACGGCGTATATACCCGGAATATTTGTACTGCAATCTATGGGGTTAACTGTAATCGATTCTTTATGGAGATTTAAATCCCAATTTTTAAGAGGCCCAAGTTTAGGTGATAACCCAAACAAAGGAATAAAATAATCTGCTTCTAAATTTGTAATATCTTCCGTATCAAAATTTGTAATAGTTACAGACTCCAAATTATCTGAACCATTTAATCCTGTAACTTCTGAATTGGTCACTATATTAATTTTACCGGTTGCGGCAAGTTCCGTTACCTTATGAACCGAATCTAAATGCCCCCTAAAACTTGACCTTCGGTGAACCAAAGTAACACGTTTGGCTACATCAGCCAAAAAAATAGTCCAATCCAAAGCAGAGTCACCTCCTCCGGATATCACCACATTTTTATCACGAAATTTTTCAGGGTCTTTAATGATATATTCTACACCTTTATCTTCAAAATTTAAAAGGTTTGGAATTTCGGGTTTGCGGGGTTCAAAACTACCCAAGCCGGCAGCAATTGCAATTACCGGAGCTGCGTGAACAGTTCCTCTATTGGTTGTGACCTTCCAGCGCCCATCTTCCATTTTTTCTATGTGCTCAGCCCGTTCGCCCAGCGTAAATCCTGGATTGAAGGGTTCAGCTTGCTTCATCAAATTACTTACCAATTCACCTGCCATTATCATCGGAAATCCGGGAATATCGTAAATAGGTTTTTTAGGATAAATTTCTGCAAGTTGTCCACCAGGTTGAGGCAAAGCATCTATCAAATGGCATCTCAGTTTAACAAGTCCGGCTTCAAAAACGGTAAATAATCCACACGGGCCGGCCCCTATTACTAATATATCGGTTTCAATCACTGGTTTTTATGTATTAAAATAAAACGGCAAAGTTATTATGAATAACACTGTTTTTCGTTATAAAGTTTCGTTAAAACATTCAAATTTGTATGTTTCACTTAATAATGTTCCCATCGTTGAAATTTAAATTTGCCTTGACCCTAAAAAAAATGAAGCCATACATTTACCCCGACGGATTAGAATCTAAGCACCCTATTACCAAAAAATTAACAGAAAACCATATCCTTCCTTGGGCTGATTTTTTTAAAGACAAAGAAGCGATAGAATATTTCCCCTCGTTTGACGACACCGATTTGGAACGCTCAAAAAGCCCGATGGAACGTAAGTTTACACGAAATTCCATAAACTGTTTGGGTATGTAGGCTTTAATAGATAAAAAGTCAAATAGCTTTATTAGGCAATGCGGTTCGTTTGCTTAGGAAATAGATGGAAAGGCTGCACTGGAAGTTGCTATCATATTTTTAAACGGCATTGGGCGCTTGGTTATGCACCTGAAGCGGCACGACTTTTTATTAATTTTGCCTTTGAAAATGAACTAACCGATTCAATAATATCCATTATTCATGTAAATAATTTAAGATCACAACGCTTGGCTGAAAAAAATGACCTTGTTTGCGAGAAACAAGCAAATTGGTTAGATTTTTGGATGTTTATATTTTTAGAATCAATAAGGAAAATTGGAAAGTTTAATCTTTAATTAATTAGTTAATCCACCAACAAACGCCTTACAATTTTCTTACTGCCGCTTGTTAGTTTTACAAAATAAATTCCTGAAGAAACCTGAAGGTTTTTCACCATTATATCCTGCTCAATTTCTGTATTTACAGTTCTTTTTAGCACTATATTTCCTGTAGCATCTATTATTTCAAGTTCATAAATACCTATTAATCCGGAGGTAAGTATTGTAAAATCCCCTTTATTTGGATTTGGAATAATCATCACATCTTCCTCAGCAGGTTCAATGGGATAAACAGGTTGCTGGCCTTTTTGCAAACTATCTACTATAAATGAATAATAAATTCGGTAGCCAAAATCTGCCCCAAAATTCTTCAATATGGTATTAGCTGTTGCTTTTCTTAATCTCAAATAACCTGATCCCTGAGAAGTATTTGCCCAGAAATTCAACCCATCGGTTCCTTCGTCTAATAATTCAAGTGTGTAGCATCCAGGCTTTAGATTTTTTAAAGTATCACGATATATTTTATTGGCAGCTAAATTAACCTTGTTTAAAATTACACTATCACGCGAATCTCTTATTTCATACCTATTTTCGGATGGGTTATTATTCGTTTTAAACTCCACATACAATTTATCTTTGTATACATCAGGCATTTTGTAAGGTGATTGCATGGTATTGTTTTCTGCATAACTATCAACTTTGCCATTACGTTTCGTAATAGTGGCATTAAAAATATTTTTACCATCCCCTCTGTAAAATCCAGCATCATAAATGGGTAACTGAATGGTTTGTGTTTGTAAAAATCCAAGTTTACCTGTCCATTTATATTTCATAAAATATCCGCCTGAAATACCATATTCAAGATTTAAAGACGTCATGGTATCCGTTGAATTATTCCGAATCACAATTTTCGGTTCTTCACAAGCAGGACTAAATTTACCATTGATTTGTGCCGAACTTGGCGAAATAACATCGTAAACTTCAGCATCATTAGCAAAAGTAGATTTGCCATATTGAATAACATGCATGGCCATTACATAGTTACCACCACCCATACCAGGATTATCACCAGGTACAGGGGTAATTTTGTAGTCCATTTGAAGGCTATCACCCGTTTTAAATCGGGTTATATCAAATTCAGTGTCCTTTACTCTATCGCCCGGGCACCATCCTTCACGCGCATAAGGCCAGGTTCCACCTTGAGGAAATACAGGATTATCAGCACAATCCAAGGTTTGCCAAATTTGCCAATCTTTTACTAATTGGTTACCAGAATATAAATAATGGGTGTTGGTTTTCCACTCACAGCAATGCGGGTACTTGCCATCATTACTATTATGACCGTGACCGGTAATGCGACTTCTAAACTTTAATACGGAGGCATTAGGTTCAACAAAAATTGATTTTGACTTTAATACTTTATTTGAATCCAAATTTTTATAACTGTAGGATGCTGCACCGGTATTCCAAACCTGATTAATTTTTACAACCTCTGCCGGCGGAGTTCCTTTTATAAATATAAACTTAAGGTCCAGTAATTCCTGAGTATTGCCAGCTGCAAGTTTTACTGAATCGGTAAGTAATGGCATATAATCTGTAACATCATAAATCCAGGTAAATCCATTAGGGCCAAGTGAAAGATTGATGCCATACGGTGTAATATAACGTGCTATTTCATAAGTCACACCTTTCTTATCGGTTACAAAAGTGTAAGTTAAGTAATCCCATTCGCCACAGGCATATTTACCATCATATTTTGAAACTTTTGGATAACACTTTAAGGTGTAATACATTAATACCTTCCGATATTTTTCAGTAGCTGCAGGAAACTTAAACATTCCGCTCCGCTTGGTCGAATCCTTAAATGTAAAGGTTTGAACAGTATCTGCCTGACCTTTGGCAAAATTTGAAAGAAAAATACAAGCTATTATTACAAAAAAGTAGACTTTTTTCATACATTAATTTACCCTGTGAAATTATTAAAAAAAAATGATTTGGGGGTTTTGATGATTAAATAATTTTTTATTCTAATAACATTTAAGTGAAATATACATTGTTGCAAAACTAAGGTAGCAATCTCCCCCTTTGTAAAGGGGGCAGGGGGATTACTCAATCATAAAACAGATTTCTCCTCCTCAAAGTTTTTAATATAATCCTCAATTACTCTCAAAACATTATTTCTATTCAGTTTTACTTCCATATCATCAAATCTTAAAAATTTTAATCCGATAGATTTCAGAATTTCTTCCCTTTTTATATCATTTAAATACACTTCCTCAAAACCATGACTACAACCATCTATTTCAATTACTAAATTTAATTTTTTGCAATAAAAGTCAACAATATACCTATGAATGGGCTTTTGACGGTTAAACTGATACCCTAACATTTTTTCATTTTTCAATTCATTCCAAAGAAGAATCTCTGACAAAGTTGAATTTTTTCTTAGGTATCTGGAAAAATCCCTGAGGTTTTTATTGTAAGGCAGATAATACATTAATTTATTACAAATTAAAGGACTTTATAAATAATCCCCCTGCCCCCTTTACAAAGGGGGAGGCGACACACCAGAGTTAATTTAAAGTTTAAAACTTATACTCTATTAAGGCAACATGACTCAAAATCTAGCCTTCAGAAGGAGGCAATGGAATTTCGCTCATTTTGCTTTTACCCCGGTAAGCATAACTAAGCAAAGCAATACCGCCTAAAAATAAAACCACTGAAATAATTTCGGCTTGTGTAGGTTTAATTAATCCCCAATCATAGGTGCTATTTACTCTTATCTGCTCTATTAAAAAACGTTCCACCCCGGCCATCATCATATAAATTCCAAACAAAGCACCGGCAGGTTTTATTTTTTTACGCAGTAACCACAAAACCCCAAAAAGAGCTATGGCAGCTATTGCCTCATACATAGGGGTTGGAAAAACCGGCAATTGCAAATATGGAGTTTGCAAAAAATCGCACGGCATAGTACCTCCCGTAGGATCACATTCATGTGATACGTTATCGGGATAGTTATAAGCCCAAAACCAATCAGGCATAAACGACAACCAAGATGGTTTTTGTGCAGTATTTACAATTCCCCAATCGCCATCGCCGCTAAAGTGGCAACCCAAACGGCCAACTCCATATGACAACATCATTGCAGGACCTCCAATATCCAGCATCCTTAAAGGTGGAATTCCTTGTTTATTAGCTACCCACAAAACTCCGGCACCACCGAAAATCAATCCTCCAAAAAAAGTAAGTCCACTGGCGGAAAAAAGCATCCCCAGAGGGTCAGCCATAAAATCGCTCCAATATTCAAACCAATGAAAAACTTTGGCTCCCAAAATACCGGTAACGGCTGCCACCAAGGTTATATACCCCATATGCTGCCATGGATGCACCACCACCAATTGTTCTTTTGGTTCAGGCAAACGTTGTTTTTTATCTTCTCGCCATTTCAGATACACCATCAATCCGGTTAATAAAATTCCCGTAATCCAATTGCCGTTTAACGAAAAAATATACTCCTGAGCGCCATTCGCCATCAATGAACTGTCAAACACAATTGGCAAAATCTTATATCCAAAAATAAATCCTATGAATCCATTTACTATGTAATCACCTTTTGACAAAGGGTACCCAAATTTTTCCATTTGGGTGGTTGGTAACAATATCCCTTCCTTTTCCTTTCGGCGAAGTTCCAAAGTCATTACATAATTGGCTGCTAAAAAACCAATGGCCACAAAAAAACCAAACGTATTGGCTACTTGCAAAAATGGAACATCAAATCCAAAAAGGTCTTTTATGGCGTGGTATATGGTTGGGTACATTATTTTTTTGAGTTAAGAAATTAAGATATTGCGCTGATTTAATTATGCAGGCAGGTGGAAAGTTCTAGTGGAATGACATTCATATTTTCGTTGATTTCAAGCAACTGAACTTTCACCAATTCATTTACCAATAAAGGATCATAAGGTGTTTCAATTTTTATATAATTATCGGTAAATCCATACATGGTTCCGTTATCCTCCTCGGCTTCATATAGCACTGTAAACGTTTTACCAAGATTATCCGTATAAAATTTATGGCGTTTTTTTTCACTTAGTATCCTTAACATTTTGGCCCGTTCCATTCTGGTTTTCACGGGCACTGAACCTTCTAATTTTCTGGCGGTGGTATTGGGTCTTTCACTGTAGGGAAAAACATGGAGGTAACTAACATCAAGTTCGTTCAAAAAATTATAGGTTTCTAAAAAAGCCTCTTCGGTTTCTTGAGGAAATCCTACAATTACATCCACACCAATGCAGCAGTGCGGCATTAATGATTTAATAGTATTTACCCGATTAACATATAAATCGCGCTGATACTTTCTTCGCATTAGTTTTAAAATATCATCCGAACCGCTTTGTAACGGGATATGAAAATGAGGAACAAATTTCTTGCTTTGTGCTACAAATCGGATGATATCGTCGGTTAGCAAATTTGGTTCAATGCTTGAAATACGGTAGCGTTCTATACCATCCACATTATCCAGTTCTTTTACCAAATCATAAAAGGTTTCACCATGCCCAACCCCAAAATCACCAAGGTTTACACCGGTTAGCACAATTTCTTTAATTCCTGTCGCAGCCACTTCTTTGGCTACCTTTATGGTTTCCGCCACGGTTTGGCTACGGCTTTTTCCCCGTGCCAGCGGTATGGTGCAGAAGGAACAAAAATAATCGCATCCATCCTGTACTTTCATAAACGAGCGGGTTCGTTCACCAAACGAAAATCCGGGAACAAACACGTTGGTTTCTTTAATATTTTTATTAAGCACCAATGGATTTCCCTCCTCATCTATTTTAGCCAAATTCTCTACCAGATTAAATTTTTCGGCAGCTCCCAAAACCATACTAACTCCCGAGATACTTGCTATTTCTTGTGGTTTTAATTGGGCATAACATCCTATTACCACCACCTTGGCAGCGGCATTATACTTTAAAGCTTCTTTTACAACTTTGCGGCATTTTTTGTCGGCATGGTCGGTAACAGAGCAAGTGTTTATGACATAAATATCGGCCCCTTGTTGAAAATCTTTTCTAACAAACCCGTGAGTTTCCATCTGCCGTGTAATGGTAGACGTTTCAGAAAAATTAAGCTTACAACCTAATGTATAAAAAGCAACGGATTGCGACATCGGGCGCAAAGATAACGGAATGGTGCTTAATGCCCAAAGGGGGAATTTTACAAGGAGTTAAAATCTAAATTTATCTCCAGCCAATATTTTGATTAGTTTTGTTTCGCTTAGCGGTAAGTTATGCGTCATGCTAAAAACTAACACAACGTAAAAAGACAATGAAAAAATTAGACTATATTGATGCATTAAGAGGATTAGCAATTTTAGGTGTAATAATGGTACATACATGTCAATACGGACATTTTAATGTGCCTAAAATAATTGCCAATATAATTGGGGAGGGGGCTAGAGGTGTTCAATTATTCTATCTTGCAAGTGCATTTACTTTATTCCTTTCTTTTAAAAACAGGTTAACAAGAGAAAAATCCCCAATTCGTAATTTTTTCCTGAGAAGATTTTTTAGAATTGCCCCAATGTATTATATAGGCATTTGCTATTATTTATTTCAAGACGGTTTAGGAGCAAGATATTGGCTTGGTGACGAAACACATATTACTGTTCTAAACATTATTTCCAATTTTACATTCTTACACGGTTTTAATCCGTATTGGATAACAAGCTTAGTTCCTGGAGGCTGGTCAATTGCAGTTGAAATGACGTTTTATGCTGTCTTACCACTTTTATTTTCAAGAGTGAAAAATTTAAATCAAGCCTTTAATTTATTTATTTATAGTACACTCGTAAAATTTTTACTTCAATTGTTTTTTATGAAATTTCAACTAATTAGTGATAATAGCTTATGGAGTAATTACCTGTTTTTATATTTCCCTAGTCAATTACCTGTTTTTTGTTTGGGAATATTGTTATATTTTTTAGTCATAGAGAATGAAAGTATGAGAAACATTTCCGGGAAATCAATTTTAGTATTTAGCGGACTATTACTTGCTCAATTAGGGACAGGAATTCAATTCGTTTTTCCAAATCATATTCTTTTTAGCATCGGATTTTTACTATTGGGATATGCTCTTAGCACTTTTCGATTTATAGTTATTGTAAATCCAATTATAAACTACATTGGCAAAATTAGTTTTAGTATGTATTTAGTACATTTTGCTGTCTTACATTGGCTAACACGGTTAAATTTTATCGACTATTTAGACAATGGAACATTAAATTATATTGCACGATTTTCTATCGTTTCTGTTTTTACTATTTTTGTGTCAAGCATACTTTACAAGACAATAGAAGTTCCATTTCAAGAGATAGGTAAAAGAATAATAAGTAGACTTGAAAAAAGCACGAACGCATAACAGCACCTACAAGAAATTGGCGGTTCAGTGGTTAAATGAAGCTTTGTGCTTCGTATCAAGTTTAGTGGTGGCAGACAGTTTTGTGCTTCGAAATCGCCAACTTCTTGTAGCTGCAAACCGTTATATACCGTTCTAAGAAAACCCTTTGCACAAGATTTTTATTATACTAATTACCCTAATACAGTTTTCTTGTAACACAAAACAAGACGACAATAAATTTATTTATTATGTAATAAAAAATGTAAATAGGAACCCCAAACTACCTTCTCCTCCATCAATATATTATGGAAATCATAATTTCATTTTGATTGACACCTCCAAAATATTTTATCACAACAAATACGTTTACTATTATTGCGGAACAGGAGTAGACTTTAACAAACCCCCAAGACTATTTTTAGCACCGAAAAGTTTGACTGAAATAAAAATTAAAGATTTACAAGCCTTTTTATCGAATAACATACCAGATAATATGTTTCGAGGATGTTATGTTAGTTCATCAATTTCATCACCAGGCGACACAATTCAGAATAGAGGATTTAAAATAATTGTAGATTATTTTAAAATCAAAAAAATAGGAAGATATGTGATTCGGAACTGGACAGAAGAAGAGCAATTTGTTGTGACAGCAAAAATTAAAAATATACCATATGACCCATCAAAAGTTGAATGGAAGGTTGGCTTCGATATTAAATTTATTCCACCAAGAGAGACCATACCTGAATAAGAAAAACAAATCAACTAGCTTAAGGTTAAAAGCAACTTTTCTGCCCATGCATCCAATGCGCCTTAGTTCAACACTGCTTTTGACTGTTAACTAATACCCCAATATCTTCAACATGCTCTTATAGCTCTGTTCTTTTGAGAAGATACGGGTAGATACCACGCCATCGGCATCTTTATCAATAATAACATGTTTTGGGGCAGGCACAAGGCAATGCTGAATTCCGCCATATCCACCCACACTTTCCTGATAGGCTCCGGTGTGAAAAAAGCCTAAGTAAAGTGGGTCATCGTTATTATATCGCGGCAAATAAATGGCGTTCACATGCTGCTCAGAGTTGTAATAATCATCACTATCGCAGGTTAATCCTCCTAAAAGAACCCTTTCATAGGTTCTGTCCCAGCGATTAATTGGCAACATCAAAAACTTTTTGTTAATGGCCCAGGCATCAGGCAAAGTAGTCATAAAACTGCTGTCAATCATGTTCCATTTTTCACGGTCGTTTTGTTGCTTTTGATAAAGCACCTGATAAATGGCTCCACCACTTTCCCCGACTGTAAACGAACCAAACTCCGTAAAAATATTTGGCTCAGGAATATGATTTTCATGGCAAACTTGTTTTATCTGAGCTACTATTTCTTCAGCCATATAGGCATAATCGTATTCAAATGACAAAGAGTTTTTAATTGGGAATCCTCCACCAATGTTTAGCGAATCCAAGGTTGGGCAACTTTTTTTCAAGGCACAATATACCTTCAAACATTTGTGCAATTCGTTCCAATAATAGGCGGTATCTGCAATACCTGTATTAATAAAGAAGTGAAGCATTTTAACTTCAACATTAGTTTTATCCTTAATTTGATCCAGATAAAAAGGTACAATATCCTTGTATCCAATACCCAAACGGCTGGTATAAAACTCAAACTTTGGTTCCTCTTCAGCAGCTAATCGAATTCCTATTTTAAAAGGTTTATCGGTTAAGGAAGTTAGCCTATCCAGCTCACTTTTATTATCTAAGATGGGTAATGCATTTTCAAAACCATCATTTATAATTCGGGCAATATTTTCAATATAAGCATCGGTTTTAAATCCATTGGAAATAATGTATTGCTGCTTGGTAATTTTTCCTTCTGCAAACAAGGATTCAATAATATCTATATCAAATGCTGATGAGGTTTCGATATGGATATCATTTTTTAAAGCTTCTTCCAACACAAATTGAAAATGACTGCTTTTGGTACAATAGCAATAATGGTACTTGGCCTGATAATCGCATTTGGCCATAGCCACATTAAACCACATTTTGGCTTTCTTTATATTTTCAGAAATCTTTGGTAAGTAATGAAACTTCAGAGGTGTTCCATACTGTTTTATTAAATCCATTAAATATATGTCATGGAAAACAAGGGTATTATCTTCTAACTGAAATTCTTCTTGGGGAAAATTGAAGGTCTGCTGAATCAAGTCAACGTATTTATTTTTCATTATGTAATAGAGTTACTTTTAAATTTAATTGCAAAAGTAATTGATTTAAATCTTTGATAAAATTGATTCTTTAATACACTTACAAATATTTAATTTCGCCAAACAAATGGAACTAATAGAATGGATTGGGGTTATAACAGGAATTATTGCAGTGTATCTGCTTTATAAAAACCACCTTCTAACCTGGCCGGTTGGGTTCATCAATATCGGTTGTTTCATGTTTATTTTTTGGCAACAAAGGCTTTATGGTGACTTTGTGGTGCAAGTTATATTTCTATTAACCGGTATTGTAGGCTGGGTCAACTGGAATAGAAAAAGTTTTAAAAATCCAACCACGTCATCTTCAAAAGAAAAAACAATTTGGATAACGGTTACCTTAGCACTATTGCCTCTTACTTCATACTATTTAAACCATTATACCAACTGCAGTTACCCTGTTGCCGAAGCTGCTATATTCAGCTTAAGTATCATCGGGCAATGTTTAACTGCATTAAGAAAATTGGAGAATTGGTATTGGTGGCTTGTGGCTGATGCACTTATGATGGTTGTTTATTACAAAAAAGAACTTTACCCAACAGCCGTTTACGCAGCAATAATCTTTATAATTGGAATATTTGGCCTAATTAGTTGGCAAAAAACAATCCTAAATTCGACTAGAAATTAATTGGCCAACCCAGATTGACAGGCCTTGCAAAATATATTACTCACCCTATCCACAGTTTTTATTGAACCTTCGGCAGAACTCATCACACAGGTTTTTGATTTTTTGCAGTGGGGTAATCCAAAATTGTGACCCAATTCATGTTTAGTAATTTTCATAACTCTTCGAGTTAAAACCTTTTTATTATTTCCTAACCTAAATAAAGAAACTACCGAAGCCACCCCCGGTCTATAACCTAAGCCAAAAATGCCCCAATCTTTTTTGCCGTTCTTTGCGGTACTAATATCCTCTGAGGTAATGGCTACTATATAATCCACTGAATCAGGTTTGACTCCTTTAAGATACTTTAAAATTTTTTCGGCCCTATAGCGTTTCCTTGGTTCATAATAAGTTGACTTTGGCATATCCACCGGATTTAAAACTACAACCTTGAACTCCGTTTTTTGAGAAATCGACTTTTTTACCTCATCAATTATATACTCATGCTTTTCATCTAATCCCAAAGGCAAAATTGCTATGGTAATAGTTTCGAATTTATGATTTGAGCATCCTAAACCAAAGAATATTAATGCAAATAGAAAATATTTTTTCATAATAGCTTTAAACTAAAAAACCGCAGAAATCTGCGGTTTTTAGTTCTTATAGCTTTAAGAATTTTACAAGGTAATATTAACTTTACTACAAATACCAATACTTTGTTTTAAGAAAGCATAGTTTTTAGTTCCTAAAGCTCTAAACTCCAATTTATAGGTTATTACCTGTAGGTTAGCAGTTCCTAATCCAAGTTTAACTATTTCAGCTTTAGGAATACTATGAGATGACGTAGCTGTATTTAAAACTCGCTTGTAGGTTCCTGAAGTCCCTTTCAAAATAAAAATAGTTGAATCTCCACCAAAGCTTGAACCCCAGTTAACCAAAGCATCTTGCTCCACATTCATATTTAAATATTCAGGTAATACAGGAACATTTGGTAATCCAGAACCATCATTGTTATTTATAGATGGAACATCATTGGCAGTGCTGCCTGTAGCTTGCCAATAAACTTGACTTTGATATTCTAAGCCTTTAGGTTCAGTCACTGATGAAGTATAGAAATAGGTATTATCATCACTTTTAGTAGTGGCCTTTGTATTAATTTTTACTGTCCCCGCATCAAGTTTTACAAGAGGGCTTTTGTTCTTATAAAACATTGCAAAAGCGCTACCTACCTTCAACTCAGTGCCAGCATTTTTTGTGGCTGTAACAATGGCTGCTAAAACGCCATCTACATTTTTAATAGCTGCGGGAAGAGTCACTTCTGGGGCCTTAATAGGTGTTGGTTCAGGATCTCCTTCTTCTGTTTTACAACTTTGAAAAGAAATGGCACCGATGAGAGAACAAGCAAAAATTATTTTTCTAAACATATTTATATTTTTCTTCAAACCTAAAGGGATTTTAACGGAATATCAAGTGTTATTTAATGGTGCATTGTAAAAAAACAAAACCCCATATCAGTTAAGAAATGGGGTTTTAAATATTATAATTAACGATTTTTTATCTTAAATCAATTTCCACTACACTAGGTTTCGATTTTTTATCAAATTTAAAAAAGGCATCTTCTATTTTTAAGTTCGGGCTAAAACTAGTTATTTCATATAAAGACTCTACACCGTTTTTACTCATTACTGTCATGTCCAAAATTTTCTTTGCTACTTTATCAATAGTTAGTTTTACTTTAAAAAATGGTTTCTTTTTATCGGTAGGTGTAAGTTCAATTTGCTCTGTAACCACGGTTCCTTTTTTACCTTCTCCAATAAATTTAGATAAAAATCCCTTTTCATAAACGGTAAAAATTTCACTTGGGTTAATGTCTGAACTCTTAGGATTGTAATTACTAATCTGAACTTCATTGGCATCCTTCAAAAATGTCCACATAGTTTTACCATCACAATAAATTTCCTGACCATCCATTTCTACTCTAAATTTTTTACCTTTTACATATAAAGTACCCTTTTCAGATTGTGAACTTTTGTCTTGTTTATTGAAAATTTTAATTTTGAAAGAGGCTTTGATAGTTTTGTAAGACTTATAGTTCTTACTTACTTTATCAAGAATTTGGCTGGCAGCTTTGTCTGTATTTACAAAGGCTGAAGATAAAAAAATCGTCAATACTAACGCCAAGGGCGTGATTGAACGAAAGTTTAAGATTTTTTTAAATGCTTCTAGTTTCATTTCTTTAATATCTCTTGCAATATGTGTTCCAAGCTTGTGTCGTCTTTTACCAATACTTCACGTGCTTGACTCCCCTTAAACGGGCCTACAATATTAGCAATTTCCATTTGATCTATCAAGCGCCCTGCTCTGTTATATCCAATTTTCATTTTACGCTGTAGCAAAGAAGTACTGCCCTGCTGGCTATTTACAATTACTCTTGCAGCATCCTCAAATAGGCTGTCCCAGTCGTCAGGTGACATATCTTCCATATCTACTTCTCCATCCTCATCAGCCACTTTTGGTAAAACATACGCTTGAGAATAGCCCCTTTGTGAACCGATAAATGAGGTTATTTTTTCGACCTCCGGTGTGTCAACAAAAGGGCATTGTAAACGAATTAAGTCATTTCCATTCGAATAAAGCATATCGCCACGGCCTACTAATTGATCTGCACCGTTGGCGTCTAAAATGGTTCTGCTGTCAATTTTTGACGTCACCCTAAATGCAATTCTGGCAGGAAAATTAGCTTTAATGGTTCCTGTAATAATATTTACCGAAGGTCGCTGTGTGGCTAGCACCAGATGAATTCCAATAGCACGAGCCAACTGGGCTAATCTGCTAATCGGATGCTCCACTTCCTTTCCGGCCGTCATTATCAAATCTGCCACCTCATCAATAATAACTACTATATATGGCAAAAATCGATGTCCTTCAGTAGGGTTTAGTTTTCGGCTTATAAACTTAGAGTTATATTCTTTAATATTTCTAACCATAGCCCATTGAAGCAATTCATAGCGGCTATCCATTTCAACACAAAGAGATTTCAGAGTAGTAATTACTTGTTTATTATCCGTAATTACAGCCTCACTGTCTCCTGGCAATTTAGCTAAATAGTGGCGTTCAATGGTTCTGAATAAAGTGAGTTCCACCTTTTTAGGATCTACAAGCACAAACTTTAGTTCAGCAGGATGTTTTTTGTATAAAAGGGAGACTAACAAAGCATTTAACCCAACCGACTTACCCTGTCCTGTAGCACCAGCCATTAGCAAATGGGGCATTTTTGCAAGATCAGACACGAATACTTCATTCGAAATAGTTTTACCCAAACAAACAGGCAAATCCATCTCAGCCTTTTGAAATTTAGGACTTAAAAGCATGGATTTCATCGAAACAATTTTTGGATTTTTATTCGGAACCTCTATACCAATTGTTCCTTTTCCGGGAATTGGTGCAATAATACGAATACCAAGAGCAGCAAGACTTAATGCTATATCATCCTCTAAATTTTTAATTCTAGAAATTTTTACCCCGGCCGAGGGAACAATTTCAAATAAAGTAACCGTGGGACCCGTTGTGGCTTTGATACTGGCAATACTTATGTTGTAATTTTTAAGTGTTTCAACAATCATATTCTTGCTTTTCTCCAGTTCCTCTATGCTCACCTCCTTTTGCCCTTCTCCTCCATATTCATTTAAAAAATCAATATCAGGAAACTGATAATCCCGCAAATCAAGCCTTGGGTCATAAGGTGTATCAACACCATAATGTTCCTCAGTTTCTAGTTCCTTCTTTTGTTCGGCAACACATGGCGGATCTATTTCTGGTTCAACTGGTATTTCATTCACCTTTAAGGTTAATTCAGGCTCGTCTACTTCTTTCTTTTTACCCTTATCCTCAACTATTGTAAAACTAAATTCTTGAGTTTCTTCGTCATCTTCTTCAAAATTATCAAGTTCTATTCTGTCCTTTTCAAACAAAGTATCTCCCGCATACACCTGTGTTTCATCGTCATCATTATATTCCTCTCCGGCTGGTTTGACCATTCCCGGAATCAACTTTTGAGCATAGTTTTTTATACCGATAGGTTCATATTTAAAAATCAACCACATAATGGCATACGCGGTAACAGCCAATATCAGTAATGCCCCAAATAATCCAAGCATTTCGCTTATTCCACTAAACATCCAAAATCCAACACCACCACCTAAAACAGGGCTAAAACTATAGAACAAAGAACCTGAAGCTAGCATAAACCAAATACCCGCGGTAGCAATATATTTTAACCAAGTAACCGGGTTTATTATTTTTTTATCTACAAGTAATAATAATCCGTAATGCATTAAAAACACAGGTACAAGAAGAGATAAAAGCCCAAAGCCTTTATACATTAGAATATGCCCAAAATTGGCTCCCAGCACTCCCATCCAATTTTTGATGTCAAAATTATTTACAGCTTGATAAGGATCAGAAATATTACCTTGTAAAATACTCAGGTCATTCTTCCAATACAGCGCAAATGAAATTAAAGATGCCATTGAAAACAAAGAGAAACAGATCATTAAAATACCTAATATCTTGCGTGTGGTTTCATCCTTAAGCAATAGAATATTGCTAACATCGTCTGTTGTAAATGATGGTTCAGATTTCGCCTTACTTTTGGTGGTTTTAGAACCACCAGCCTTAGGCTTAGGAGCAGGTTTCAGCTCATTTTCAAAATCATCCACTACCTTACCTCGGCTTCTCATATCTTTATCGTATTTGGTCATGTGTAACCATCAAATATAATCTCACTTAAGGTTAGGTTTGATGGGGTAAAAAGAATAACGCTTGTGGATAACCAATTATTTCATTAATTATTTTGTCATTTCCAGTTTATAGGTAGATTGGAAAAACCTTCAAATCAATTCTTCATGGTTTAAAATTTTTAAGCAATTATTTAATAATAAATACCTTACCATCCTCAGCAAGCTCAGTATTTTCAAATATTATTTTTGCCTCCGTGAGCAGTTCGTTTGTTTGCGGATAGCGGGACGAAAAATGCCCTAAAACCAATAATTTAGCTTGGCATAAATTAGCCATTTCAGCAGCCTGCAAAGCAGTGCTGTGGTAGGTAGTAATTGCCTTGTCCAATAGAATGTTCAGATAAGTAGATTCGTGGTAAAGTAAATTGGTTTTAAAAAAAATCGGGGCCAATTCAGGCAAAAACAAGGTATCGGTTATAAATGTATACGAATGTTCAATATGATAAGGTGCTGTATAATCTTTATACGAATAGTTTACACCTTCTTTTACAAAATCATTTCCACTTTTAAATTCCTTAATGACATCAAAACCTAATAAAGCTAAATCGCATTTTTCTTTATTAATTTTTAAGGAATAATGATTGTTATCAAAATGGTAACCATAGCAAGGAACTCTATGCTGCAAAGGAATTGCTGTTATAGTAATCTCATTATCTTCAAAAATTTTCTTACTTTTTTTATTGTTTATCTCTGTAACTAAAACTTCGTAATTTGGGTAAATCTCAGCCTCTTTAAAATTATGAAATAATAAACTTTTAATCCCTTTGGGGCCAAATATTTTTAAAGGTTTTTCGCGACCATAAAGCGATAATGTATTAAGCAAACCAGGCAAACCCAAATAATGATCACCGTGTAAATGGCTAATAAATATTATATCTATTTTGAAGGCACTAATTTTTCGTTTCAGCATTTGCCATTGCGTTCCTTCACCACAATCAATTAAAATTACCTTACCGGCCATTTCTAAAATTTGAGCAGTATTAGCCCGCAATAGCGAAGGTGCTGCTGAGCCACAGCCCAATATGGTAAGCCTACTCTCCAAATCCTAGCTCTCCTCAGAAAACAACTCGCTATCCAACCATTCAGACTCGATGGCATCAATTGCCTCATCGATAGATGCAGCAATATTTATTTTACCCTTAAATTGTTCTGCAATACTTTCGGATGTTGAAACAGTTAGTAAATACCCGCCCTTAGCCGTCAATTCTTCATTTAGAAAAACCATTTGCTCCATATCATCCTGATTAAAGTAATCAAGGGTGCCAATAAAAAATATAACATAACCTACCTCTGAAAAATCACCCAAAATTTGATTGATAATATCATCAAGGTCTTCCACCTCCAAATATTCATTTTCAGGTTCAATAAGGATGTAATGTTCGTTATGCGTGGTATGGTATGCCATAAGATTTTATTCAATGCAAATTTTAATCTTTAATTTCGCAATCCCAAAAATGATTATTAACTATTAAAATAATTACAGATTTGATGACTTCAAAAATAGCACTCGTAACAGGAGCAACGTCCGGAATAGGTAGAGCAACGGCAAATCAATTAGCAAAGGCAGGTTATAATTTAATAATTTGTGGACGAAGAGCCGATAAAATAATTGATGTAAGTGATGAACTATCTGCATTGGGTGCCAAAGTTTTAACAAAAGTAGTAGATATAAGAAATCGCTCCGAAGTTGAATCGTTTATAAATTCGTTACCTGAAGAGTGGAAAAATATTGATGTATTGGTAAATAATGCAGGTCTTGCTGCAGGGTTAAACAACTTTGCCGAAGGAAATTTGGATGATTGGGATGAAATGATAGATACCAACATAAAAGGTCTTTTGTATGTATCAAGAATGGTGATGCCCCTTATGTTAGCTAACAAGAAAGGGCACATTATTAATTTAGGAAGTATTGCAGGTAAAGAAATTTACCCTAACGGAAATGTGTATTGCGGAACCAAGCATGCTGTAGATGCTCTTACAAAATCCATGCGACGCGAATTAGCAGAGCACGGAATACGAGTAACCGGTATTCATCCAGGCGCTGTAGAAACAGAGTTTTCATTAGTTCGATTTAAAGGTGATGAAGAAAAAGCTGCAAAAGTTTATGAAGGATTTGAAAACTTGGTAGCTGATGATATTGCAGAAGCAATTTTGTGGTGTATTAGTCGAAAGCCAAATGTTACTATTAATGATTTGGTGATAATGCCAACTGCTCAGCCGGCTGCAGGACTAATTATTCGCGGAAACGGTAACGTACCAATGAGTAAATAATTTAATACCCAGTTGCTCCGCCCAATAGCATATCGCGGCTATGGATGGCACAAATTGGAGTAGTTGAATGATTGATAAGCTGTTGTGCATAGGTTCCCATAAACCAGCCTCCACTTTCTGTTCCGGTCATCATCATTATTAGTCCTGCTTTTTTCTCAATAGCATAATCAATACAGGTTTGTGGCACATTATTTCCTTGTCGCAATTCAACGGTGTAAGGCACATTTCGTTCATCAAAGTATGTTTCAGTTTGATGCGTATAGGCTACCAAACGTCTTTTGGTATCTTCTTCTTTATCCTTGCTAACAGCTAAAATATGAATGGTGGCATTAAATCCTTTTGACAAAACTACGGCATAAGGAACTTTTTGGCGAGTTTCCATGCTATCATCTAAAGGCAAAATAATATCTTTAAAACTCATATTGGCCGCATCTTCCTGAACCGTAATTACCGGACATGAAGAGGCACTAACCACCCTTCCGGCATTACTACCTATCCAATAGGGTTGAAATCCTTTTTTTCCATGAGCACCCATAAAAATCAAATCGGCTCCCAAATCTCGTTCGGCGCCGGCTATTTCTTTGCTAACAGTTCCACGGCGTTCCAAATAATGAATTTTTACACCAAAAGGAATAGCTTTTTCATTTACAATGGCACTATAATCTGCCTGAGTAGATTTTGGGGTTTTTACGTTTACAACATAAAGGTCGGAACCAAATGCTTTGCATGTTTGAAGGGCTTTTTCCAAAGCTACTTCCGATGCACGGGAATTGTCAAAACCAATCAAAATTTTCTTGAATTTATAGTCCATACTTTTACATATTTATACTTCGAAAGTAATTGATTTTTAAAAATTCCCAAACAAAATTTTACAAAAGCATGATATGAGCTTTAAAATGCATCAGATTATAATAATTATTCCATAATTCGCAGCTTAGGGTTGTAAAGAAACCTTAAAAACTTATTTCTCCATTTTTTTAATGCTTTTGCTTTAAATCAAGAGCTATCCTCCCCACCAAATATCAATTTTACGGCAAACTATAACGCCTGTTTCAAGATAACTTTTGGGTTCGGAATTAAATTGGAAACCAAAAAAAAATATCATCGTCATCATAGTCAATTTCATTATTAATTAATATTGCTTGAGCTTCGCTGTTTATTAAAAATTCCAATTGATCTTCATTCCAGGTATCAGGCCACTCATCTTTTTCGGATAGAGAGGTAAAGAGCAATTCTCCAAAATCCATATACACATTTTCATGATATGCAAAATCAAAACTTCCTTGCACATAAACTTAATTTTGGCTCACCCTAACAACCTTAAAATAAAGCCCGGCATTGCAGGCTTTTTTATTAAAATTATCTATGGCTTCTATTATAGTGCCTTAAGTATCTAAAGATTTCATTGGTTTTTAAAACTCAAACCTGAAGGGTTTAATTTTAAGCAATCACAAACTTCCTCGCCAATTCTAAAGCCCCGTTCAATCCCTCTTTTTTCTTACCACCGGCAGTTGCAAAAAATGGTTGACCTCCTCCGCCGCCATCTATTTCTTTGGCCCAATCACGAATGAGCTGGCCTGCATTCCAGCCCTTTTCGGTTACTAAGTTTTCGCTAATAGTAATGGATAGCAAAGGCTTGTCATTTATAACACACCCCAATACTGCAAACAGATTTTCGGTCTCATTTTTCAATTGAAAACACAAATCTTTTAATCTATCGGCATTGGCAATATCAACCGTTTGTATTAAATAATTAAGACCATTGGAATTTGTAATTTTTTGTTTCAAATCAGTTTTCAAACCGGCTGTTTTTTCTACTTCATAGGTTTCCAATTGCTTTTTTAAGGCATGGTTATCAGCTACCAGTTGATTAATGGTTTTTAATACATCGGCCGGATTAGAAAGAGCTGATTTCACGTATTCCAAAACCTCTAATTTTTGTGCAATATATTCATCAGCCTTAGCTCCTGTGATGGCTTCAATACGGCGTACTCCGGCAGCTACAGCTGTTTCGGTTGTAATAATCAAATTACCTATTTCGCCTGTATTTTTTACATGGGTTCCGCCACACAATTCCATTGAAAAGTTTTGGTCAAAAATGATAACACGAACGGTATCCCCATATTTTTCACCAAATAAAGCTGTGGCTCCCATTCCTTTGGCTATTTCAATAGGCACATCGCGTTTTTCATCAAGGGCTATATTTTCTATAATCTTGTTTTTAACAATTATTGAAATTTTAGACAATTCATCATCGCTAATTTTGGCAAAATGCGAAAAATCGAAACGCAATCTTTCGGGCTCCACCAGCGAACCTTTTTGAGCAATGTGATTTCCTAAAATTTCTTTTAAAGCCGCATGAAGCAAATGGGTAGCCGAATGATTTTTGGTAATATCTTGTCGACGTGATGTATCCACTTTTGCTTCAAATTTTTGAGTAAGGTTTGCCGGAAGTTTTTCTAGGGAATGAATGATTAAATTATTTTCTTTGGTGGTGTCCAAAACCTTTATTTTTTCATCATTGTCCAAACCTATTAAAATACCGGTATCGCCAACCTGTCCGCCACTTTCGGCATAAAAAGGGGTAATGGAAAACACCGCCTGATAGTTATCTTTCCCTTTGGCATTAACCATGCGGTAGCGACAAATTTTTAGAGTAGCTTCTGTAAAATCATACCCTATAAATTGTTGGTCATCGTCTTCTTTTAATACGTTCCAGTCTCCGGTTGTTTTTTCGGCATCCTTGCGGCTCCGGGTTTTTTGTTTTAAAAGTTCTGCTTCAAAGCCTTTTTCATCCACTGTAAATCCATTTTCAGAAGCAATTAATTTTGTTAAATCAATTGGGAAACCAAAGGTATCATACAATTCAAAGGCATGATTTCCAGGTATTACTTTATTAATTTCTTTTTCAAAAAGTCCGTGCAATATTTCCAAACCTTTTGATAAGGTGCTTAAAAACGTTTTCTCCTCCTCCAAAATAACCTTACTCACAAACTCTCTTTGCTCATACAATTCAGGAAAAACCTTTTCAAATTTTGTAGCCAAAGGCATTACCAATTTATAAATCTCAGCCTGTTTAAACCATAAAGTACTGTAACCATAACGGATGGCACGTCTTAAAATTCTGCGGATAACATACCCTGCTCCGTTATTGGAAGGTAATTGTCCATCGGCAATTGTAAAACTTATGGCACGAATATGGTCAGCTATTACCCGAAAGGCTATATCTGTTTTTTCGGTTTCTCCATAATTTTTACCTGAAATAAGCTCCAGTTCATTAATTGTATCCAAAAATATATCGGTATCGTAATTTGAGTTTTTACCATTAATTGCTCTAACCAATCGCTCAAAACCCATTCCGGTATCTACGTGTTTATCTGGCAAATTTTCAAGGCTACCATCAGCTTTACGGTTGAATTGCATAAACACATTATTCCAAATTTCAATTACCTGCGGGTGATCGTTGTTTACCAATGTTTTTCCATCTACTTCAAAGCGTTCTATATCGGGTCGCAGGTCATAGTGAATTTCGCTACAAGGCCCGCAAGGTCCGGTATCCCCCATTTCCCAGAAGTTGTCCTTTTTATTTCCCCTTAAAATTCGGTCTTTGTCAATATACTTTTCCCAATAATCATAGGATTCGGTATCAAATTCTAAATTATCCTCCCTACTGCCTTCAAAAACCGTTACATACAATCGGTTTTTATCCAATTGGTAAACTTCAGTAAGCAGTTCCCATGCCCATTCAATAGCCTCTTTTTTAAAATAATCACCAAAACTCCAGTTGCCCAGCATCTCAAACATGGTGTGGTGGTATGTATCAACACCTACTTCCTCAAGGTCATTGTGTTTGCCCGAAACCCTCAAACATTTTTGAGTATTTGCCACCCGCTTTTCAGTCGCTATTTTATTTCCCAAAAAATAATCCTTAAATTGGTTCATGCCAGCATTGGTAAACATTAAGGTTGGATCATTTTTTACAACAATGGGTGCTGAAGAGACTATTTTATGGCCTTTTGACTCAAAAAAATCTAAAAATTTTTGTCTTATTTCGGTGGAGTTCATATGATAATTTTATATCTATATTTAGTGTATTATCGAATCTTCGATTTGTAATTTTCTATCTTTTATTTTAGGGTCAGATGGAATGCTCATTTGCCTCATCCTTGATTCTGAGATAGGTAATTTTGGGCATTTCATCAATTTAAATTTTGTGTTTTTGGCCAAAAAACTTATTTTCGCCAAGCTTTAAATCATAAAGCGCAAAATTACACCAAAACCCAATATAGTTGAAGAAAATCAAGTATAGATTTGACCCCACCAATTTGCAATATGTACACGTTAAAACGAGTGCATGGGTAAAACTATTACGCGTATTTGGCTTTATTTCTGCCTCTGTTGTGGCCGGTTTTATTTTCCTTTCCTTAGCCTATAGCTTTCTTGATTCTCCAAAAGAAAAATTATTAAAACGTGAAATTGCCCAATACAAAATGCAAATTGACCTATTGGATGAAAAGGCTAAAAAAGTGGAACAAGTAATGGCCAGCCTTGAAGAACGAGATGATAAAATATACCGTGAAATATTTGGGGCAGCGCCAATTGATGAGGCGGTTCGCAATGCAGGTATAGGAGGAAACGACCGTTACAAAACCCTTAAAAATTTCGATAATTCAAAGACTTTGGTTAAGCTTCATGAGTCGCTGGACCAAATAAACCGGAGGATGTACGTGCAAAGTAAATCCTACGATGAACTTACTAAATTGGCCAAAGCAAAAAATGCCATGCTGATGAGTATTCCTGCCATCCAACCGGTTTCAAATAGAGATTTAAAACGCGTTGCTTCCGGATTTGGACATCGTATTGACCCGATATACCGCACCGGAAAATTTCATGCCGGCATGGATTTTACTTCTCCGGTAGGTACTCCTGTAACCACAACAGGAGATGGTGTTATTGAACTTACCGAGTCAAAACAATGGGGATACGGCAATTGCATTATTGTTAACCACGGCTACGGATATAAAACCCGCTATGCTCACCTTAGTAAATTCAAAGTAAAACGCGGTCAAAAAGTTACTCGTGGTCAAGTAATAGGCTATGTGGGTAATACCGGAAAAAGTACCGGTCCGCACTTGCATTACGAAGTATTGAAAAATAATGACCCTGTAAATCCTGCCAACTATTATTATAGCGATTTAAGTCCTGAACAATACGAGGCTATCTTAAAATTATCTAATGCCCATAATCAGTCGTTTGACTAATGGAGGAAAACGAAGCTGTTGAAAAATTATATTACAGCATGGGCGATGTTACAACCATGATGAATTTAGCTCCTTCTTTGTTGCGTTTTTGGGAAAAAGAATTTGATGTTTTAGCCCCTAAAAAAAATAAAAAAGGGAACCGGCTATATACCAAAGCTGATATTGAAACCATTAAACTCATTCATTTTCTTACCAAAGAACAAGGACACACGCTTCAAGGTGCAAAAGAAAAATTAAAATCGCGCCGCCAGCCAACTGAAAAAAATATGGAAATATTGGCTTCATTAAAAAAAGTAAGGCAATTTTTGGTAGAAATAAGAGAAGGTTTGTAAATATTACAACCTAAATTTCCTTTAATTTTTCAAAATCTTTTTGTTTCTTGCATAAGATTTAGCCTTGAATAAGCCCTTATTGATATTGCTTTTTTGTGCTTTTAACTGCAAAGCCACCATATTTCCCTCGTCACAGGGTGCAGTATCTTTGAGCCTTGGAACTATTTCTTCTTTTAAATCCGATCCATTTTCGGCATACAATCATCAAGGGAGTTTGGCTTTTGCAAAACAAAATTCTATTTCCTTAGGGTTTCAATCGCAGTATTTTGTTGAAGGGCTGAATCATGCTTGCCTTGCAGCTAATTACAAAGTAAGCAAAACACAGGTATTAGGATTAGGTTACAGCTTTTTTGGCAATCAACATTATAATGAAGGATTATTAAAATTATCAGTGGCCAAAAAATTCAGCTCCAATTTTGGAGGTGGGATTAGTTTGGATTACTTGCGATTGCAATTACCCAAAGAGAATTACCCAGTAAAACATTTACTTAATTTTGAAGCTGCTATCTACAGCTCTTTCAATTCAAATTTTGATTTTGCATTGCAAGTTATAAATCCTGCCAGAGTTTCGATTTCCAATTACAATGATGAACGATTACCATTTATAACCAACACCTCATTTTTTTATAAATCCAGTTCAAAAATTATACTTATGGCGGAGTGGAACCAAATAATGAACGGTAAAGGAAATTTAAAAGTTGGGGTTAATTATCAAGCTACAAAAAACCTTACTATCAAGGCGGGAGTATTCAACAAACCGGCAAATCCAAGCTTTGGCATAAATTATAAAACAAAAGATATCACAGTAAATTTAGCTTTTGCAATGCATCCATACTTAAATGCTATTTCGGCCGGAGCTATTACCTTTTCACCCGGTATTGCAAAAGATGAAAAAATTTAAACTTTTTTTAGTTTTATTGCTTTTTTGGCAATTCCCCTACTTGGCCAAAGCACAATCAGATGAAGAGCAATTAAAAAAACTTGAGAAATATCTTGAGAATACAGACCAAGCCGTTGACTATAATGATTTGATTGATCAAGTAAATTATAGTTCAACAAATAAAATAAATCTAAACAAAGTGACACCGTTTGAATTGTTGTCTTTAAATTTTCTTACTCCTTTTCAGGCTAGAGCCATCATTAAGCATAGAATGGAATATGGAGATTTTGTTTCAACTTTGGAACTTCAAACCATCGATGAAATTACCAACGAAATTTTAAAGCTTTTAATTCCTCTTGTCACTATTTCTGAAACAAACTTTGAATTTAAACAAATGGGGCAATACTTTAAAAAATCAGATAAAGATTTGATAGGTTTGTTCTCTAGCTCAAGGCCCATAAGCAAAGGATTTGAAGCCCTGACGGCCGATTCAAACTTATATTTTCCAGGCTCACCGTATCGCTATCAAATTCGATTTAAAGCCAATTACAATAATTCATTGTTGTATGGCTTTAATGCTGAAAAGGATGAAGGAGAAGATTTTTTTACCCGTAGCAACCACTTAGGATTTGATTATTATTCAGCACATTTTTTTATAAGCAAAAAAGGTTTTGTTAAAAAAATTGCGTTAGGTGATTTTCAGGCTTCATTTGGCCAGGGACTTACCATTGCCAGCGGTTTGGGATTTGGTAAATCGGCATTGGTAATGAATGTAAAGCGCCCTAATATTGGCTTAAGGCCCTACCGGGCTTTTAATGAAAACGAATTTTTAAGAGGTGGAGGAATTACACTGGGTTTTAAAAAATTTGAATCAACCACATTTATTTCGAGGAATAAAATTGATGGAAACATAGATACCATTGCTACCGAAAATGGCTTTGAAACTATTTCAACATCCTTTGCTACAGAAGGCTTTCATCGTACAAAACTTGAGATAAGTAAAGAAAAAAACATAACAAAAACTTTGGCGGGACAAAACTTTACATACCAAGGAAAAAATTTGTCCTTGGGCTTAACAGCAATTTTTAATGCCTATGACAAACCGATGCAATTGGATGATAAAATTTATAACCGTTACTATTTTTCAGGTACAAACTTTTATAAAACAGGCCTCAATTTCAATTACTATTTAAAAAATATAAACCTTTTTGGTGAAGCTACTGCGGGCACAAATAAATCAAACGGCTATATTGCCGGAGCTTATATAAGTATTGGCAAAGCTATAGATTTGGTAATTGCTAACAGATATTACTCAAAGCAGTTTATTTGGTATAATACCAACGCCTTTTCAGAAAACTCAAATCCGAATAATGAACGTGGCACATATGTCGGGTTAACTTGTAATTTTTCAAAAAAATTAACCTTTTCAGGTTTTTTGGATGCCTATAAATTACCTTGGTATAGTTTTAGCACCGATGGCCAAGGTAAAGGAATTGATTATCTTACCGAACTAAATTACAAACCTGGAAAAACCTCGCTTTTTTATTTACGATTACGAACCAAGCAAGAACTAATCAATTTGGAATCTGAAAATTTTAATACGCTAAACTGGTATGAAAAAACAAATTTCAGAATACATACCGAGTTTATAATATTGCCAACCATTAATTTTAAAGCTCGGCTCGAATTTTCAAAGTATATAACACCCCATGGCAATATTGAATCCGGAAATTTAGTTTACACCGATTTCATTTACCGAAAATTCCGTTCACCTATTTCCATTACCAGTCGCATTGCTTTTTTTAATGTGAGTGATTATAATGCGCGCATTTATGCTGTTGAAAATGATGTGCTTTATTCATGGTCGGTGCCGGGTTTCAGTGGCTCAGGAACAAAATTTTATTTCCTTGGTAAATACCATTTCAAAGACCTGATAATTCAATGCCGCTATGCTTTTACCAATTATTATGATAGAAAAACCATCGGTAGCGGATACTCCTTAATTAATGCAAACAAATTGCATGAAATAAATCTATTGATAAGCTATGGCTTTAACTAATTTTGCCTACCCAATACAATGACCAAACTCAGCGTAAATATAAATAAAATAGCTACCATTCGTAATGCCCGTGGTGGTAATAATCCGGATGTGATAAAAGTAGCCATCGATTGCCAGCATTTTGGAGCCGAAGGCATAACAGTGCATCCCCGCCCCGATGAAAGACATATCCGATATGAGGATGTTACAAAATTGCGGTATGTGGTATTTACCGAGTTTAACATTGAAGGAAATCCAACTCAAGATTTCATTGATTTGGTGTTAAAAGTAAAACCAGAACAAGTAACCTTGGTACCCGATGCACCTGATGCCATTACAAGTAATGCCGGGTGGGATACAGTAAAACAAAAAGATTTTTTAACAAACGTCATTTCAAGGTTTCATGAAAAAGGAATCAGAACTTCTATTTTTTTAGACCCAATAGCAGAACTAGTGCATGGTGCAAAAGAAACAGGAACCGATAGAATTGAATTTTATACCGAACATTATGCCAGGCATTATTCAATAAACAAGGAAGAAGCAATTTTAGATTATGTAAAAGCTTCAAAAATCGCCAATGAACTGGGTATTGGAATTAATGCCGGCCATGATTTAAGTTTAGAAAACCTTAAATATTTCAAACAAAATATTCCTAATCTTTTAGAGGTTTCTATTGGTCATGCTTTGATTTGTGATAGCTTGTATCTGGGACTCCACAACACCATTCAGTTATACAAAAACCAATTGACCTAATAATCCTAAAAACAACCAAGACTTAAATTGGTTAAATGGCTTTAATGTGGAGTAAGAAATTTGGTTAATATTAATTTTTAAGCGTGGTTTGCAGTATGAAAAATCCCTTTTTTCTGGCTTTCGCCCTTATAAATGTTTTGGTAATATCGTGTGCTAATAAAGGATCGGAGAGTAAGGCCGAAAGTTCACTTTCACCATCCAGCCTAAAAATACAAGCTGTATTGGATAAAAATTTTAATGCAGTGCTAGCAGATCCAACTATTGCTGCACCTCTTTTTACCACCTTAGAAAAAGCATCATCACAAACCATAGTAAAGGGAACCATTGAAGGAAACCCTGTAAAATCGGTTTATCTTCAGGAATTAACAAAAACTGAATTTGTGTTTATTGACAGCGTTTTGGTAGATAACAAGGGCAATTTCAGTTTCACCGTTTCAAAATTAACAGAGCCGACGATATGTTTCATATCATTTAATTCAAACAAACCTCCGGGAATTCCTGTAATCTTAGGAAAAGGCAGCAAAGTTTCATTGGCTATCAAAAATTCAGGCTGGATAACCTACACAACTAATGGCGACAAACCAACCCAGTTGATGAATGAGCTTTATAATATTTATTTAAATCACGATAAAAATTTACAAGACTTTAACCGTGAAATTTCTGAAATTGACCCTACAACTGTTACGGACAGCTTAAGATTAGCTGTTGGAAATAGATTTCAGAGCATGCAAAAAAACAGAACGGATGACATTACAAAATTTGTGGTATCCAAAGAAGGCGGCCCTGCTTCTTATTACGCGGCTACATTTCTTTTTCAAGAACCTAATTTCAGTTTAATGCAAATTGCCTACGAAAAAATGAAGGCAACTATGCCAGCTTCAAAATATACCGCCGATTTAAAAACAACCATTGAATCAATAGCACCATTAGAAGTTGGAGGATTGGCTCCTGAAATTGCTTTAAAAAATTTAGAAGGCAGTGTGGTTAAGTTATCATCATTGCGAGGTAAGATTGTCTTAATAGATTTTTGGGCGTCATGGTGTGGACCATGCCGAAAAGAAAATCCAAATGTTGTAAGACTTTACAATTCCTATAAAGATAAGGGTTTTGAAATATTAGGAGTTTCATTAGATGACAATGCAGATAAGTGGAAAGCGGCAATAGCAAAAGATGGTCTGACATGGAAACACGTTAGTGACCTAGGAGGATGGAAGAGCTCAGCAGCTCAAACCTACCAGGTAAACTCTATTCCATTTACCGTGTTACTTGATAAAAATGGTCGGATAATAGCAAAAGGCTTAAGAGGCGAAGAGCTTGAAGCCAAATTGGCAGAGTTACTAAGGTAACATTCACGTAATAAGTTGTTAATCTGCAGTTAATTTTAAGAGGCGAATTTTGATAAAAGGTTTAAATAAAAATATGCCACCAAAAATACTGATAGTAGACGATGAACCAGATATACTTGAGTTTATAAAATATTTACTTGAGCGGGAGGATTATCAGGTAGAAACTGCATCAAACGGAACCGACGCTATTCTAAAGTCGAAATCATTTAAGCCGGAATTAATCCTAATGGATGTGATGATGCCTGTAATGGATGGTATTGAGGCTTGCCGTCAAATAAAATTATTTCCCGAAACCAAGAATACATTTATCATGTTTTTAACAGCCCGTTCTGAAGAATATTCGGAAATTGCAGGATTTGAAGCCGGTGCTGATGATTATATAAATAAACCCGTAAAGCCCAGAGTTTTGCTTAGTCGTATTAAAGCCATCTTAAAACGTGGAAAAAATCCAGATTATGAACAAGTAACTCTGACAATTGGTGAACTGATAATAGACAGAACCTCTTACTCTATTTCTGTTGAAGGCAAGAAAATGGTTTTGCCAAAAAAAGAATTTGATTTATTATTTTTATTAGCTACCAAGCCTGGAAAAGTATTTACAAGAGAAAAAATTCTATCTGAGGTTTGGGGTGATGACGTATATGTAGTTGACAGAACAATTGATGTACATATCAGAAAAATAAGAGAAAAGATAGGCGAAAAACTTATATCAACAATAAAAGGTGTCGGATACAAGCTAGAAGCATAGAAATTTCAAAACTTTACAATAACTACAATTTTCCCTAACCCTATAATTAAATTAGGTATAACTCTTGATTTACTTTTTACTCAAGTGCAACAAAATGATAATTGTGTTCAAAAAATTTGAATATTTAGTAAATATCGATTTTTAAATTGTTTTTTCTTGAAGAAAATTATAAGAACAAAACCCTTTTTTCCTTTATTGATAGTCATTATTCGTTAAAATTGTCCTTCAAATGAATTTAAAAAATATTTGAATAATTTTAGTCCACTTTATGCTGACGATTTACAGGGCAGAATAAGTAGTTTTTTTTCATAGCATAGACTTTAAAAAGTTGTGTTCACCAATTAATACACAAAATTATATCTATTTCTATGCAATTACACAAATATGATTATTATCATTTCCTTAATAATTAATAAACAAGGTAAACTAAATATATAAAAACATGTAGCCTTAAAAAAGGCTACATGAAAGCATCTAATAATTAAATTTTCATTTAATAACAGTTGGAAAAGTAACTTGCACATCGGTTTCACCGGGATCACAACTTCCGTTTTTAATGCCGGGCTGATGTTTAAGGATTATTGTAATATTTCCGATTGAAGGAGTGGTTGTTTTCCATGTTGAAGCTAACCCCAACTTATAAGTTCCGTCTGTATCGGTCACTGTAATTATGGTATTAACACCTTGTGGAGTGGAGCATACTATATGATCGGCTTGCTCAGCCAAAATTTCCTGAGTTATATCTTGAACCGCATTTGAATTGGATTCATTCAAAAATTTTATAGAAACCTTATAAAAACTGCTATTGGATAATTTTATAGTATCCCATTGGCTAGGAGCATTTCCTCCTTCTCCATCTAAGTCTCTAAAAAAATAGTTTAATTTTTGTCCCGAAAGGGTGTCTGTAAGTTCAACCTTAAGAGTTGTAATCAATTCTTCCTCATTTGTTGGAGGTGTTGGATTTTCGGGATCTTTACAACTGTTAATACTGATGGCTAATGCCATAAAACTGCCTAAAAAAAGGATTGCTTTTAAATTTGATTTTGTTTTCATAATTTGTTTTGACTATTAATTTGATTTAAAATTTAATATTTATACCTAATGCCATCATTCGCCCGGTTTCATCGGCATAGTATCTAAAACGATTTAGGTAATCACGATAGCTTACATTGAGAATATTATCTGCAGATAAAAATACAAGTAAATTTTTGTATCGCGATACGTTTGTGGTAAAAGCCGCATTTAAAAGGACGTATCCTTCAGGTGGCGGCATATAATCAGAACCTTCCGTATATCGTTTTTGTTTTAAAACCTGTACCATTGAAAAAGTTACTGCTGAATTTGAGAGCCACTTAAACTTGGCCATTTTATAAACCAACGAATGATTTAACCTGTAAGGAGGTATTCCATTTATGTATGTCGTGTATTTTTGGTCATACACATTTAGGATGCTTACTTTTTCTATAAATGAAAAATTTTGAGGTAATTGTTGGTTTAATAATAAATCCACTCCGGCAAACAAAGCGTCTGTTTGCACGTATTCAAACGCCGGAAAGGCTCCGCGAATAGTAAGTTCAGGCGGAAACTTTGGTCTCAAATAAATATAATTTTTAACCTGCTTTACAAAAACTTCGGTTTCAAAAAGCGTTTTGTTATGGCGATATTTTAAAGTTCCGTTTATGGAAACAGCATTTTCAGGCTTCAAATTTTTGTTGCCATATTCAATAGCAGCAGCCCCATGGTGCAGGCCTTCACTAAACTGTTCGCTGATGTTTGGGTTTCGCCACACCCTGCCAATTTGCAATGCTGTTTGCCAATCAGTACTTATTTTATAAAGCCATCCTGCCTGCCATGAAATACCTCTGTATTCAAATGGGTAATGCACAATCACGTTATTTACCCATTTATATGCATCCAAATTAATAGCTCCGGCTCGATAGCCAACTTCCAATTCGTGTCTGTTTTTTTTGTATCTCAATAAAGCGAATTGGTACACTTCCGATTTTTTATAATTCGGGATAAAAAAGCGTCCGATATAGGTGTTGGTTTGATAATACCCGTTCAATCCGGTTTTCAAAAAAAATCCTTTTTTAAAGGTTTTGTTAATTACAAAATCCAATTGATGGGTGTGTAACGTAAAATCTAAACTGGGTGCAGTTTTATTAAAGTAATTATGGCTGTCAAACTCTTTACGTTTATTTATTTGAAATCCATAAACAGCCTCCAAATTTAGTGAGGGGGAAATTTCATACTTCCATTTAGCCTTATTTAGAAAGTGGTTTATTTGCTGATATGGTCGGGCAATGGTATAGGTGAAACTTCCCTTTTCAGGTGTGGTTTCATTATCAATTATTTTTTGCAAATCGGTCAGGTTTCCGATGTGAGAGGTTGAAAGAATCCCCGGTTTGTTATTGTAAATGCTTGAAAAAACTTCAAAGATGCTATGTTTGGATGGTTGCCATTTCAAAGTCAGGCTTCCGTTCAGTTCCTCAAAACCTGTATTGGGCAAATAGTAATCGGGCGTGTTCAGGTTTCCTGCTTTTTTATAGGTTCCTTGTAATCTTAAACCGAGTTTTTTGGTCAATAATTTTTCAGCCGAAACGCTTAAATTTCCTTGTCGCCCATTATCCGTAAAGGCTGTAGTCATTGACATTTTTAAGGTATCATCGGCATTGTACAAAGGTTCAATTAATAAAATTCCTCCAATGGCATCTCCGGTATATCGCAAAGCTTCAGCTCCTTTAACCAAGGTTATTTGGCCTGTATTGTATGGGTCTATTTCGAGTCCATGCTCTTGCCCCCATTGCTGTCCTTCCTGTTTCAATCCGTTGTTCAACACAATTACACGGCTACCATACATTCCCTGTATCATTGGTTTGGCAATAGTAAAACCTGTTTTCAAACTACTCACACCAGGCATTTTATCCAAAATTGAAGCAATAGGTTTAGATCCGGAAATTACAATATCATCATACTTCAGACGGTCCTTTTCCAATTGAATCAGTTTGTTTTTTTCAGCTACAATAATCACATCTTCCAGCTCATGTTGATGGTGAGCCATATAAATTACAGTATCGGTATTTTTAGAAAAATTGAGTGTTAAAAATTTGGTATCACAGCCAATATGATCAATTTTTATAAGGTTTTTTCCATTGGATGTTTCTAGTATAAAACTCCCGTCGGCAATGGTTTGAGTCCCTTTTGATAGAGTAATATTATAAACGGTGGCATACGCCAAAACTTCATTGGTTACGCTGTCTTTTAATATTCCCTTCAGTTCATAGTTTTGGCTATATGCTTTGGTTAAACCAAATAACATCAGAAGCAAAACGGATAAAATTTTTGTTTTCAAAAGCAATTCATGTAAAAAAATTAAACAAGCACTAAGATGTAAGTGCTAAAAATTTTAAAGCTTTTTTAGGAGTGAACCTAAAAATTTGTTTACAAAAATTGAATTGGGGGGCCCTTATTTTTTGAAGCCTTTGAGAAAGAAACTACTTGTGTTGTAAAATTAAACGCAACCGATTGCAGTATAATTTCCTGAGTTGAAACAAATACATTTTGTGATTGCTCAAACTCATGGTAAAACTGAAATGAACAAAACGGACAATCGTGGTGAGAGGATTCCTGGCTTATTGATATAGAGTTAAAATCTTTGGAATCTTCGGTATGGCAAAAAACCTTGAATGGAAAAATGCTTACTGCCAATAATAGCAAAAGTGTAAGTGATTTTATCCTGAGTGATTTTTTCACAAGGCAAATTTAGAATTAAAATTTGACAACTTTTTAAAAAAATCAAATTTACCAGTTTAATGCTCCTGAAAATTATCCTCCTGATTAGTCCGTTTCTCTTTGGTTTTTAGGTCTTTATCAGTTATTTCTACTGAGTAAAATCGCGCTAATTCAAACGTGTATTTAATACTTTGCGGTTCGGCATTATTACTATCATTTTTCACCAAAATGGTTTTTTCTATTTCATCCAACCTAAAAAGGGGGCCCTTAAAAATGTATAACTTTCCTGCTACATCTATGCTATAAACCAATTGCACAAACTCAACCTTTCGTTCCATTCTGGCCGTTTGATTGTTATAAAAATTATGTTCATAGTAGTCAAGATACATATTAAATCGGCTGAATAATTCGTTATAGGCTATGTTTGAGCAGTAATCGTCACCGCACAATACGGTCTCATTCAATACAGGCTCACCCCAACGAAAATGGCTTAAAAAATCGCCAAAATTCACTTCATTAAAAACAGCCTTGGGATAATATGCTTTATATATTCCCTTGCAATATCCGTCGAGTAATTGTTTGGGAACTCCCATTAAATGGCGGTTGCTCCGGTTGTCCAATTGTATCCGGTAATGTTTCATGTCTTCCAAAGCTAATGCCGGAGATTGAGCATTTGCTTTGGAAAAGGAAACTATAAATGCTATAAAAATGATTGCTTTGTTCATGATTTTTAAATATTTAAAGCCCGGCATATTTTGCAAACTCTTCTTTGGTAAGTCTTGCTAATTTTAAAGTTTCAAAAGGCAATTCGATGGTTTTACCTCGCATGAGTCTGGCATCAAAGTTTTTCCAAAAACTATCCGGAACCCTTGATATCCTTCCATCGGCATTATAAACAAATATTTTAATATCGTTTCGTGGCAAGAGTGAAAATTTTTCAGCCAATTCCTCCTTAGTGTAATAAATAACAGAGTTGGTTACTTTATAAACCACATACAATCGGTCTGTCAATTCAAAAGGTTTTCCATCTTTGGTTTTTAGTTTCACAAACATGGGTACATTGTTTTCATCATTAAAAATTTTGTCATAATTAAACAAACCCATTTTATCTATTTGCATGGTTTTAAAAGCCTGGTCAGAAAGGTAACTGTTATATCTACTATCCAAAGGATTGTAGCCTTGAGGACAAATAAGGGTATCAATAGTTTGATTTGGATTTTTTCGGTCTACAACCTGTATAGTATAACAATCTACATTATCTCCATTCCACTCAGGGTCGCGGTTAAATTGTGCTACCAATGGGTCATCCTGCCAAAGGTCTGATTGATTATCAGAAATAGGCTGATTGCTTTCCTTAGTTTTGCCAAATCGGGTATTCTTAATCCAATTTTTTGTAACGGGGTCAAAATAATACGGCTCCAAACCGGCTACGTCAAATTTTGGTTCTATTGCAAATTTTACAACAACTGTTTTTTTAGGAGCAAAACTTAAAGTCTTAGCCGATTCAGTTTTAATATCAATTTCAAACATTCCTCCACTTTGCAATGTGTTTAGTTTCCCGTTAACTTCATACCTTAAAGTTAAATCTCCAAATATGAAATCAGCTTGGTCTTTGTATTCTTTAAAAGCAAGGGTTAATGGACCTTGATAAGGTTTCCCATTCAGCCAAAAACAATTGGCCGGTACAATAATCCTCGAATTTCCTTTCGTAATAAAAATTTGGCATTCGTTGCCATTCATTTTAAAATACTGCCAATCCACTGTTTGAGAAAATGAAACAATTGTAGTGATTACAAATCCTAAGGTGATGCTGAATCTGAGATTTTTCATACTATTAATTTTTAAAAAGGGTTGAGTAATTATCGTTTCATATTTCTTAATACATTATCAATGGATAAGGTAAATTTAATACACATGTAACGTTGAAATTTGTTAATCTATATTTTTAAATTAAATTTGTTTGAAATATTTAAAACATACCAACATGAAAGCACTCAAATTATTAGTATTTAGTCTTATTGCCTTTTCCTTTTCAGGATGTGATGAAGAACTATTTGACATTAAATTTAGTTTAAACACCAAAGATGTATCATTTACTATTCCTGCAACCTCTGTAGCAGGTGAAATTATTCTTGACCCTACAACTCAATCTATAAATCTTGACAGTTTAGCTACATCCAATGGAGCAGATATTAGCAAAATAAAATCGGTTAAAGCCAAAAAAATTACTGCAATTATTGAAAGCCCGGCTACCGCCGATTTCGGTATACTTCAAAGTGGTTTTATTACCATTGAAGCACCTGGTGTTACTAATGTTCACATTGCCGAAATATCATTAGATCCTGGAGCCGTTAAAGAATTTGATATTATACCTTTGGATGTAAACCTTTTGGATTATGCTCGCAAACCATCACTAACCATTGCTGGCAAATTAGTAACTAGCGGACCAGTTTTAGAAGCAGTTAAAATTAAATTAAAAATCGAGTTTGAAGTGGTAGCCAACCCTATTGCCAAATAAAATAACTATTTATTATTTTTTTAAATAAAAAAAGGCTGATTGAAATTTCAATCAGCCTTTTTTATACTAGAATTTTACTCCCTAACAATATTGCTCGTAGGCATGTTTTAAATTATCCGAAATCATCTCAGCCGTTCTGCCCTCAATCATATGGCGTTCAATCATATGAACCAGTTTACCATCTTTAAACAAAGCTATTGCCGGACTTGAAGGCGGGTATGGAACCATATTCTCTCTAGCTTTAGCCACTGCTTCTAGATCTTGACCTGCAAATACTGTAACTAATTTCTCAGGTTTTTTATCACTGTTTAATGAATGAACAACCCCGGGGCGGCAAGAACCTGCAGCACATCCACATACAGAATTTACCACTAGCAACATGGTGCCATCTGTATTTTCAAAAGCATTCTCAACATCTGCAACGCTTTTCAGTTCTTCAAAACCGTTATTCGATAATTCAGCCCTCATCGGGGACACTAACATTTCTGGGTATGGCATGATATTTTTTTTATTAAATTTTATACAAATCTACAATCATTAAAACAAAGTAGACAATAAATGGTTTAATAATAAATGAACTGATCGTTATTTCAGTAAATAAATTTTAAAATCTTATTTTTGCACTTAATTTAAAAATGACAACACAAACATTAACCTTGAATTACAAAGTAAAAGACCTTAGTCTAGCCGAATGGGGCCGAAAAGAAATTCTTTTAGCAGAAGCTGAAATGCCCGGATTAATGAGCCTCCGAAAGGAATTTGGTGCTCTAAAACCTTTAAAAGGAGCCAATATTGCCGGTTGCCTTCACATGACTGTTCAAACAGCTGTTCTTATTGAAACCTTAAAAGAATTAGGAGCTGACGTTACGTGGTCATCTTGTAATATTTTTTCAACACAAGACCATGCCGCCGCCGCTATTGCTGCTGAAGGTACGCCGGTTTTTGCTTGGAAAGGTATGAACAATGAAGAATTTGACTGGTGTATTGAGCAAACATTGTTTGCCTTTGAAAACGGCCAGCCTTTAAATATGATTTTGGATGATGGTGGTGATCTTACCAATTTGGTTTTTGATAAATATCCTGAATTAACTGCAGGTATTAAGGGACTAAGTGAAGAAACAACTACCGGAGTTTTGAGATTATATGATAGAATGAAAAATGGAACAATGGTAATGCCAGCCATTAATGTCAACGATTCTGTAACAAAATCAAAATTTGATAATAAATACGGTTGTAAAGAATCATTGGTAGATGCCATACGTCGGGGAACTGACCTTATGCTTGCGGGTAAAGTAGCTGTAGTTTGCGGTTATGGTGATGTAGGGAAAGGAAGTGCTGACAGTTTACGTAACAATGGTGTTCGTGTAATGGTAACTGAAATTGACCCAATTTGTGCTTTACAAGCAGCTATGGATGGTTATGAAGTTAAAACGTTAGAAAATGCAATTCCTGAATGTAATATCATTGTTACTGCTACTGGAAATTGCAATATCGTAAGACCTGAACATTTCAAAATGATGCGCGATAAGGCTGTAGTTTGTAATATTGGCCATTTTGATAATGAAATAGATATGGCGTGGTTAAATGAAAATTATAGCAACACAATGTATACTGTAAAGCCTCAGGTAGATGTATATAATGTAGATGGAAAAGATATCATGGTATTAGCAGAAGGTAGATTGGTAAACCTTGGTGTAGCTATGGGGCATCCTTCATTTGTCATGTCTAATTCATTTACGAATCAAGTTTTAGCTCAATTAGAAATATGGAACAATCACAAAAATTATGAAAATAAAGTTTATGTGTTGCCAAAGCATTTAGATGAAAAAGTTGCCATGTTGCACTTGGCGCATGTTGGTGCTGAATTAACAACCTTAACAACTGAACAAGCCAATTATATTGGTGTAAATATTAACGGACCTTTTAAATCTGACATGTACAGATATTAATATTTTTTAAATAATTTAAAACGGGCTATCACTTAGTGGTAGCCCGTTTTTTTATGCTTACGTTTTAGGTTCTCAATATTATTTGATATCACTGCATACTAAGTTATTTTCTATATAAATTGAAATATTGAATCATAATTAATATAATTTCTTTAACTAAAACCTACTTATGAAAAACGCGCTATACCATATAGCCTCTCTTTCGTGTTTGTTTTTTGAAACAACTCAGACCCAATCAAATTTTAATATAAGTTCATATCAGGTAGGTATAGGCAACAGCTCATTATTGGGCGATTTGGGTGGTGCTGGTGGCGATGGTTCACATTTTATTAAAGACTTTGATAGGGAGTCAATTCGTTTTTCAATTAGTCCATCAGCTGACTGGGCTTTGTCTAATCATTTTGAATTTAGGACAAGTGCTAATTTTGTTTATTTAAGTGCAGAGGAGAAATATAGTGAGGAGAAATATAGAAAGCGAAGAAATTTGTCGGTTAAAACTAGCGTTTTTGAAATACTGCCAACCATTAAATACAATTTTTTAACCGCCAATAAAAATTCAAAAAAAAGATTCATAAAAAATAATTTTTCCCAAATTTATACAACTCTAGGTATAGGATTTATTTATTTTAACCCTAAAGCCAAATACAACGGAATGAGTTATAATCTAAAAAAGTCAGGTACTGAAGGTCAGGGCTTATACGATGGGGCAAAGCCTTATTCAAGGTTTTCAATAATTATACCTGTTACAATTGGATTTAGTAAGGATATAAATAAAAAGGCATCCGTTTTTTGTGAATTTACTGCCCGAAAAAGTTTTACCGATTATTTAGATGATGTTAGCACAGTGTATTATGACAATCTTTCTTTAGAATATTTAAAAGGTAAGGAAGCCGCAGAATTAGCTGATAGACATACAACAGGATATGTTGCTATCCATGGCCAAAAAAGAGGAAATTCAAATCAAAACGACACCTACTTTACACTCGTATTTGGCTACCGGATAATTCTCAGTTCATTTGGTAAACGGCTTATTTAATACCATTAAACTCCCATCGCCTTTGCAATGCTATAGGCTGCTGCTGCTGCCAATGCACCAATAAATAATACCTTCAATGCACCTGTAAATATTGGCTGCCCAGTAACTTTACTTTTAAAAATTCCAAAAATAAACAAAGCAATTAAAGTTAGAATTGCTGAAAATTTAAGTCCTGTTTCTGAGTTGTCAGTAAATACGTAGGGAAGCATGGGGACAGCACCACCAACGATATAAGATAAAGCAATGGTTGCACCACTTTTTAATGGTCGTTTCGGATCGGGTGTATTCAAATCCAACTCAAAACGCATCATAAACTGAACCCACTTATCCTTGTCTTTCGACATTTCTTCAGCAATTTCATTCTGCAATTTTTCGCTTAATCCATAATCTTTAAAAACATCCCTAACTTCCTGTTTTTCTTTTTCCGGAAACTCGTCTACCTCAAAATATTCACGTTTTAATTCTGAGTTATAATGATTTACCTGAGCAGTCCCTGCTAGATATCCTCCTAATCCCATGGCAATGCTTCCTGCTATTATTTCGGCAACTCCGGCAGTAAGTATTATACCCGAAGAAGCCACTGCTCCGCTTAATCCGGCTGCCAAAGCAAAAGGAACAGTAAGCCCATCACTCATGCCTATTACCATATCCTGAACAGATTCTGAACCTTGTTTATGATCTTCCATAACTTAATGTGAGAAATTTAGGATAGAAAATATCTATATCGCTTTAAATATTTTATATTTTCCCAATCCCCATTTTTGCAAACGGTATTGGATGGAAACCCATAACACACCCAATCCGTAGATAGAACTGCGTTTGAAATTTATTGATGACGCTTCTTCAAAATATTTGGTCGGGCAGGTTAACTCTCCTATTTCAAAGCCGGCCATAAATACCTGAGCCGTCATTTGGTTATCAAAAATAAAATCATCAGAATTGGCTTCAATATCTATTTTGCTAAATATTTCCTTGCTAAAAGCGCGGTAACCGGTGTGATATTCAGAAAGTTTTTGGCTTATTAAAATATTTTGAAACAGTGTAAGGCACCGGTTGGCAATGTATTTATAAATTGGCATTCCGCCTTTTAAGGCGCCTTTACCCAAAATTCGGGAAGCATATACAGCCGGATATAAATCATTGGCTATAATTCCCGCAATAGGGGCAATAAGTTTCGGGGTATACTGATAGTCAGGGTGAAGCATGATAATAATATCAGCATTTAATTCTAATGCCTTAGTATAGCATGATTTTTGATTTCCTCCATAACCACGGTTTTTTTCATGTTTTATAACATGTTTAATCCCTATTTGTTTGGCGGTTTCCACCGTATTGTCTTTACTGGCATCATCTACCAAAACCACATCATCTACAATATCAAAAGGTATTTCGTCATAGGTTTGTTTTAAAGTGAGTGCTGCATTATATGCGGGTAATACAATCACTATTTTTTTACCATTTATCATATCCGCAAAAATAATAAGTTTAAGTTAAGATATGTGTTATGAAAATATGAAGTCTTTTTAGCTAATTTCATGCTCGGGGCACGAGGCAGCTCTGCTAATGAATAACAAGATTTCTCCTAGCGTCGGAATGACAAATCAGAGCAAATGCTAATCATGGTAGTTTGTTATGCCGAGGCACGAGGCATCTCTGCTAATGAATAAAAGATTCCTCCTTCGTCGGAATGGCAAGTCTCAGCCAAGGTTAGTTTAAAGAATTTGTCATGCCCAGTTACTAGGCATCTCTCAACCTAAGTTTAGATTCCTCCTATCGTCGGAATGACAAATCAGAGCAAATGCATATCATGGTAGTTTGTCATGCCGAGGTACGAGGCATCTCTTTAATTCTAACTTAGATTCATCCTATCGTCGGAATGACAGCAAAACTATACCAAAAGACTGATTCTTACTTTTACCTTTTTTAATCGGCTGTTGTTCAATAAAAAAATAAGTTTTTTTGATTTTGAACGGGGTACGGATACATAAGTACATTCCTGTTTTAATTCAATCATACCCAATTCATCCATGGTTAAATTCCCTTGTTTTAAAAACAAACCTGCTATATCGCCTTTTGATATTTTATCCTTTCGGCCGGCAGAAATATAAAGGGTATCCCATTCGTTGGTTAAATCTTCTTTGGTGTCTTTTAATTTAAGTACCTCTGCTCCTTTTATAAAAACAGGCAATTCTTCGTTTTCCCATTTTAGAATATAGGCCGTCCCTTCGCTGTTCATTCTAGCGGTTCGGCCGTTGCGGTGCACAAATTCATCGGGCCTTGCGGGCAACTTGTAATGAATGATAAAATCCATTTCGGGAACATCAATACCCCTTGCGGCCAAATCCGTGGCAATCAATAAGCTGCTCGTTCCATTCCTGAATTTGATAAGCGCCCGTTCCCGGTCTATCTGTTCCAAGCCACCATAAAAACTTACGGAATCAATTTTATTTTCGGTTAAGTAATCACTTACCTTTTGTATGCTATCCTTTAAATTACAAAATACAATGCCGCTTTTTTTGCCAATGTGTTTCAGCAATTCTACAAGGGTTTCCAGTTTATCCTCATTCGGTGAAACCACAGTTTTCAATACCAGCGGTATTTCAATGTCCTTGATAAAGTTGAGGTGTTTTATGTTGCTCAGTCCTACAAACGGTGGAATCTTTACCTTTTGGGTAGCAGAGGTCAACACCTTCTTTTTAACATTGGGCAAGGCAGCTATAACTTCTTCCATCTCAGTGGCAAAACCTATTTCCAGTGATTTGTCATACTCATCCAATACGAGGGTTTTAATCTCACTCACATCAATGGTTTCTCTGCGTATATGGTCGGCTACCCGGCCGGGGGTACCAATTAATATAGTCGGTGGATGTTTCAAATCTTCCCGGTCTTTTGAGCCGGCTTTCCCCCCATAAACAGCATTGGCTTTATATCCGCTGCCCATTTCTCTCACCACTTGTTCTATCTGTATGGCAAGTTCGCGGGAAGGAACGAGTATCAGCACCTGAATGCCTTTCAAGTCGGGATTTAATTGGGCAATAATAGGGAGTAAAAAAGCTAGGGTTTTACCCGTGCCGGTAGGCGAAAGCAATACCACCTCCGCATAGGAAATGATGGCCTTATAGGCACTTTCCTGCATGGCGTTTAATTCCGTAATGCGTAATTTATTTAGAATTGCCTTTTCATCCTTGTTTTTGCCAACCATGCTGCAAAGGTAGATAATAGCAGAGAGGGAACGGTGGTTAAATGGATGGTAAATTATACAGCCTTGATTCGTGTCTCAGGAATCGGAAAAAAGTAAGAAAATCAATATGATTCGTGAGGACACGAATCAAGGCGGGGGAAAACTCAATTATTATAACCTAGACTATCTGTAACAACAAAACTGTCTGCGGAGCACGACCCCCCCCCTATTGCAGATTTGCAGTAGCGGTAGTTTAGTATTTTATGTATTCATAATTTAGAGTTTTATCCTTTAGTGATACACTAGCATTTATATCAAATCCTTCATGGAATAATATAGCTGAATTGGGAATATCGCTTAAGACGGGAGAATAAAATTCATATGTAAGTTCATCTTTCTTTATCCAATATCCAGTTAAATGTTCTTTCTCCAAATAATTTCTAACTTTCCAATAAAGAAGAGTGTCACTTTTCTCCGATTCAATTTCGTTATTCCCAGAGAAGTCATGTTTCAAATTGAAGAAAGGAGATTTTTCAATTTGGCCTTTAAGATTATTAATTGCCTCATCAGACAGCTTCAATATAATTATCGCATTATAATCCTGCCCCTTATAATTTATTCTATTTGTTTTTACATCATAGTTTTCCGAGATTTCAATATTTAGAGTTTCTTCCATGGTATCCATTGAAAATTTACTTGGCTGGTGGGAGGCTATAATTACAATCAACCATAATGTAAAGGGAGAAATAACTACAGAAATGTAAGCGACTATTTTAGACCGTTTTTTAAGAGTCTTATCTTTAAAAATTAAGAATAAATAAAATGGTGGAAAAATTATCCAAGCAACAACTAATAATAAAAACCTCAAAATTTTTTTCATTTTGTAAAATTACCGCTAACCATCATACTTTCTATCTCCGCAAATTATAAATATTTCACAAATCATCAAATGGACTTTTAATTTGGTTTTTATTATAGAATACCGTTACTAAAATATAGAGTTGGTTACAAATTGTAACCAACTGAAAATACTTTCCATAAAAGAACTTATAATTTAAAACTCTCAATCTACCACCACTCTCTCCACCCAATTCTCCGCAAAACTATAAGGCAAATAATTTAAGGATTCAACCGGTTTGGTGATGATGAAATTTGCTTTTTTCCCTGGTTCAATGCTTCCGTAATCGGCTTGCAGTTCAAGGGCTGCCGCACCGTTAAGGGTGGCAGCATTAAAAGCTTCTTCGGGCAATAGGTTCATATTTATACAGGCTAAGGAAACCACAAACGGCATACTCAAACACGGACTGCTACCGGGGTTATAATCGGTGGCCAGAGTTACCGGCAATCCCAAATCTATCATTTTACGAACCGGGGCATAGGGTATTTTTATAAAAAACGAACAGGCAGGAACTGCCACAGGAAGGGTTTCTGAATTTTTTAAGGCTTTAAAATCGTCATCCGTCATCACTTCCAAATGGTCTACCGAAATGGCTTTTTTATTAACGGCAGCTTGCACCGCACCTATGCTGTTAAACTGGTTGACATGCACTTTGGGTTTTAAATTACATTTCCAGCCGGCATCCAACAGGCGTTCCATTTGTGCTACCGAAAAATACTTGGTTTCGCAAAACACATCCATATAATCCGCCAGGTTTTCTGCCGCTATAGCCGGTAGCATTTCGTTTACAATTAGGTCGATAAATTTATCAGGCTCTGTTTTATATCCAGCTGGCAGGGCATGAGCCCCCAAAAAGGCAATCTTTACCGGAATGGGTGAAATCGACTTCAGGCGATTGGCCACTCGCAGCATTTTTAATTCATTTTCAAGCGATAATCCGTAGCCGCTTTTTACCTCTATGGCTCCTGTTCCCAAAGCTATAGCCTGATTGAGGCGGTCAAAAGCCGATTCAAACAATTCATTTTCCGTAGCCAAATTTAGTTTTGCAGCGGAGTTTAAAATCCCGCCGCCACGCTGGGCTATTTGCTCATAGGTTAATCCTTTAATGCGGTCAACAAATTCATTTTCGCGGCTGCCGGCATGGATTAAATGGGTGTGGCTATCCACAAAACAGGGAAGAATTAATTTTCCGGTGCAATTGGTCACAGGCCCTGAAAATTCAGGTACTGTTTGCATTTCTCCAAAATTTTCAATGGTTCCATTTTCCGAAACTAAAAGCCAGGCATTATCTATGCTTTTAAAATCAGCCATATCCTTACCCGCCTTAAACTTGGGACGGTTAGTGGTAATTCCATAAAGGGATTTTATATTGGTGTAAAGATGTTTTTGTGGCATTTGTTTAGTGGTTTTGTGCTTTCGTGGCAATTATAGGTTTTCTCTTAAAAATAAAATAATGCTCATCGCAAAACCAATTATTATTAAACGAATCCATTAACTGATAATTGGTTTTTAAAACAGCCAGAGAAGCCGAATCCACTATATATTGCTTATTGTAGGAATAGCGGTAAATGGTATCGCGGGTAAAGTTTTTACCTAATACCAAATAGGTTGTTTTGCCCTTGGCACTAAAGCTATCGGCTATATGATTCAAGGTTTTTAAACTCATAACCTCGGCATTGGCTTTGGTAAAATGCACGTAGGTGTTAAACACTTTTTCGCGAGGTAAATAAAAGGGCTGGTAATGGTAATACACCGCAGATTCCATCATATAATCAGGTTCCGAAATAATAACATCCTCTGATTTAATATTTGAGGCAAACCATTTTCCGGCATCTTTACTATCGCTTCGCAATCCGTTTAAATCGTAGTTATAGGAATCTTTCCCTTTGATAAAGGCCGTATATAAAATGAAAGAAAAAACCAGTACACCAATGGATACTGGGTACATCCACTTACT
>CAMDGU010000011.1 GCA_945897885.1 Chitinophaga pinensis | reverse complement strand
GTTTGATTCCAAGTTGAAATCCATCCGGTATAATTTGGATGCGCCGAAACTGGACCATCAACATTGCTTGCATTTCTATCTAAAAACCTCCAAGTGTACTGAAGAGAGTCTCTTTTTGAAACGCCAATAATTCTAGCACGTAGAGGATATTTTGAATCAGAACCAGAATAAGACTCACACACGTTTGTATCCTGTTGAGTTAAATATTTCACGACAGGTTTTCTAACACCTACGATTTCTGCAACATTTGTTGTTGCTGTTCCATAACAAGGGAAAGACGAAACAATGTAACAACGGTATTTATATGTTGATCTTATCCCTGAAATACTATCAGCTACCGTAATATCGAGCGTTGGTGTATTGGCACCTGTATAACCTGGCCACGACGTACTAATGTCGTCAAAGGTACCAGATCCGCCTATGGAAGTGGGCCTAAGCCGTTGCCATTGGTATGTTAGTGTGGCACCGCTGCATGTAACAGCAGCCACCTGCAAACGAGGAGTGGTTGGCATGCTAGGCACACAAATTCGCTGCAACTTAACCGGCTGAGTGTTAATTGTAAGCTGGGCTCGGGAATAAAAGGTACTGAATAATGCAAAAAGCATTATTAAAATTGACCTCCTTTTAAGATCTAGTTTAAACATAGACCGTGTCTGAGATAATTGAGTAATATTAATCATTGTACTTAATTTTTTCTAATCGGGCAAAGATAACGGCACTTTTATTAAATCCAAACTAAATTTTAAAAAAAATTAATTTAAATAGACATATACTCTAAAATTGAACACTTTTTTAGACAAGTATAAAATTGGCTACTTAATTTCTAATGAAAGCAGGATGTTTAGATAGCTTTCATAACGCGTAATCTGCAGGAGATTATCGTTTATTGCCGCCAAAACACCGCAACTTGGCTCATCTATATGTTTGCAATTATTGAATTTACAACGTGACGCAAACTTCCTAATATCTGGAAAATACATAGAAATATTATCCTGCTCAAATTCCACAACTCCAAAATCTTTTATTCCTGGTGTGTCAATTATATAGGTGTTTTCAACAATTTTATGCATTTCTGCAAAGGTTGTATTGTGAGTACCTCTTCCATAATACTTGCTTAATGCACCAGTTTTTAATACTAATTTTGGATTAAGGTGGTTCATTAATGTAGATTTTCCAACTCCTGAATGGCCTGTAATTAGAGAGATTTTACCTTGAATGGGGCCCATAATTGAATCAATATCTTGTTTATTGAATGCAGAAATTACCATTACTTTATAACCAATAGACCGGTAAATCGCTAAATATTGATTTAAAATAATGTTCTCTTCTTCATTATAAATATCCTTTTTATTGAAAATAATAATTATCGGGATTTGATAAGCCTCCGCTGCAAGTAATATTCGGTCTATAAATATGGTGGTTGTTCTGGGTTTGGCAATAGTGGCCAATATCAGTATTTGATCTACATTGGAGGCAATAATTTGGTATTGTTTGGAAAGCTTGTTTGAACGGCGAATCAAATAATTTTTGCGCTCTTCAATTTTTGTAATAACCCCCTGCGTTTCCTTATCTTCAAGATCAAACTCTACTAAATCTCCCACGGCAACGGGATTGGTAAGTTTTGATTTATCTAAACGAAATTTTCCTTTAATGCGGCAATCAAACAGCTTTTCATCATTCGTTTTCACTATATACCAACTACCGGTTGATTTGATTACCCTTCCTTTCATAGCAATTAATATACTAAGGAGGCTATTTGTTTTGTCGTATCAGGATACCCCATTGTATAAAAATGAAGAACGGGAACTTTATGAGCCCTTAATTCTTTGCACTGGGCAATGCACCATTCTATTCCAATTTGTTTTACGGCTTCTTCTGTTTTGGCTTTTTCAATTTCACTTGATAATTCAAATGGGATATCAATATTAAAAATTTTTGGCAATAAAAATAACTGATTCTTTTTTGTGATTGGTTTTATTCCTGGTATTATTGGTACATTAATACCATTTTCTTCACACCTTTTCAAAAAATCAACATATTTACTATTATCAAAAAACATTTGAGTAGTTAAAAACTCTGCACCAGCCTCTACTTTTCTTTTCAAAAAATTCAAATCTGATTTAAAATTTGGCGCATCTTGATGTTTTTCAGGATAACATGATGCACCAATACAGAAGGAAGTTGGTGTTGGGTTCTCCAACTCTTCATCCAAATAAATGCCATTATTCATGTTTTTTACCTGATGAATCAACTCCAACGAATTGCTATTACCGCGTGGTTCGGGGATAAAATGTGACTCCGTTTTTAAATTATCACCTCTTAAAAGCAGCACATTCTTAATCCCTAAAAAATCTAAATCTATTAAGGCATTCTCCGTATCTTCTTTAGTAAATCCGCCACAAATAATGTGGGGAACGGCATCTACTTTATACTTGTTTTGAATAGAGGCACATATTGCTACAGTTCCCGGGCGTTTGCGAGTTGATATTCTGTCGAAACTTCCATCCGTGCGTTTTTTTAAAATATACTCTTCCCTATGATAGGTAACGTCAATAAAAGCCGGATTAAAATCAATCAAGCCATCAATGCAATTAAATATTGAGTCAATGCTTTTCCCTTTCAATGGTGGCAAAATTTCAAAAGAAAATAACGTATCTTTTGCCTGTCTTATTTTATCTGTTATCGTCATTATAGTTGTATTTCTGATGTTAAAGTACTTCCATTACGAATATATATAACTTCAACATTTTGTCCTTTATCTAATTTACCTAATATTTTCATATATGCTTCAATATTTGGTATTTTCTCTCCTGCCAAGCTAATTATAATATCACCTTTCAATAATCCAGCCAAAGCCGCAGGTTTTCCGTCCTTTACGCCATCTATTTTTACACCTTCCGAATCATATACATAATCTGGCATTATTCCCAAGGTTACCTTAAAAGACCTACGTGAATCTTCATCCTTAGTTTTAGTGAATACTAACTTGTTTGGTGACGGTGTAATAGCGATTAATTGCAAAATTTTCCCAATGACTTTTACTTCTCCGTTCAAATTTAATAATGCTATATCATCACTCGGTTTATGATATTCATCGTGTTGACCTGTGAAAAAATGTAAGGATGGGATACTATCCAGATAGAAGGAGGTATGATCGGATGAGCCAATACCTGATTCAGAAGTTTTAATTTTACGAATAGCGGAACTATCTTGACTTATGGTATTTATAATATCTTTCCACGAAGGAGAAGTTCCGGTTCCATATATTAGTAGTGTTTCTTTGAGTCTTCCTACCATGTCCATATTTATCATAAATGTGGCATTATCTAGGTCAATAGTCGGGTTTTCTACAAAATATTTGGACCCTAATAACCCCATTTCCTCGCCTGAAAAAGCAATAAAAAGGTAATTAAATTTTTTATACTTTTTCTTTTTTAGCAATTTAGAAAGTTCAATCAAAGCCGAAGTTCCACTGGCATTATCGTCGGCCCCGTTATGAATAGCATTGCTTTCAGGCTCTCTCGAACCCTTTATCTCCCCAAAACCAAGGTGGTCATGGTGAGCCCCAATTATTACAGTATGTTTGGCTTTGTTATTTTTAAAAGCAACAACATTATGCGCCGTGGCTGAAATGCTAAAAATATCTGCCTTCATTTTTACGGGCAATCCGCCGGGATAATAAAGTATATATTGGCTGTTTATCAGAAAAAAAACAGGTATAGCTGATGGCTTAATATTTTTTGACATTTCACCACTTGGGTTATCCTTGCTATTGCCGGTGTTAATAAATATCACACCGGAAGCACCAAACTTAACAGCCGTTTTTACCCTACTTTCAAGAGATAAATAATTGATATATTTAGAATGGGCCTGCTGTGAATCAGGCGTAGAAATATTTATTACAACCACTTTTCCTTTAATATCCTTTCCTGAATAATCGTCATAATTTAATTCAGGGGCTGATATTCCATACCCCACAACCTCTATTTTGCTCTCTACTGTTTTGCGGTTGGAGGAAAATGAAAGAGGATAAAAATCACTAAATAACTTTAATGGAAGGCCATTAAAAGACAATGCAGTACTATCTTTAGCCATGCGCAATGTGGTAATATCAAACTCTTGAAAATAACCTCCATTTTCACCCTTTGGGCTTACTTTGCTTTTTTTAAATTGTTTTGCAATGTATTCGGCCGATAGTTTTTCCCCAGGACTTCCTGTGCCACGGCCTTCCAAGCGATCAGAAGCCAAATAATTAACATGACTTTGAATCCTTTTAAGAGACTTCTTTTCCTTTTTTGTAAGCTCTTGTGCCGTTGCATTAATAAGTATACCTATACTTATCATTAAAAATAATATGCTTTTTTTCATTAATAGATATTTTCTTAAATTATAATAAAGAGGATAAAACTCTGATTATTGTAACCACAATAAAGGCTGCAAATATAAACTTAATTGTTTGGGAAGAAATCTTTTGGGCTGCATATACCCCTGCTTTTACTGTCATTAAAACGCCAATTACCAATGGAATTATTAGTGGCCAAACCAAATAACCCGTTGAACCGGCTATACTTTGAGATGGAGTAATAATTGAATAATAAAGCACATTCGGCAGTGACAAAACAGGGATTACGGCCAATGATAGCGCTGATGCTTTCTTTATTGTCATTTTTCCAAACATCATAAATAAAGGAATCATAATAATTCCGCCACCCAAACCACTAAGTCCCGATACTATCCCAGTGATAGAACCAGCCAAAACACCTAAACCTATTGACATATTTTCAGAATTTCCATCACCTTCTATATGAAGCATAGTTTTTATTAAAGTAAATAAAAGTAAAACAGAAAATACAATTTTGAACAATAAAGGGCTATACCATGTACCATGATTTATGAAATAAGACGTAACTAAAACTGCTACTATTGCTGAAAACCCTACTGATAACAGGTGTCTGATATTAATTGAATGTGACCGAAAAGCAGGCATACTGCCTGCAACACCCGAAACTAATACCGCAAAAAATGAATTTGCTAATGTATAAGGAACTATATCCTCACTTAAAACTCCTTGTTTAATAAGAAAATAATCAAGAATAGGGACGAATATTATGCCCCCTCCTACACCCAATAATCCACTTATAAATCCCCCAAAACAACCCGCAATAATTAAAATAATTAAGTCTAAGATTGTTTTGTCCATTAAGTTTACTATTTAGCTGACAATAAAGAATTGTATTTTACAGTATCTTTTAACAATAAAATAGCTTCCCTTATTTCAATATCATTATCAAATGAGGCTTCAATTCTTGCCTTTTCATAGTAATAACGACTCGCTATTTCCTCCTCCAGTACCTGCATTATTTCATCTTTATACTTTTCTAAATCGTTGCTTTTGTTTCGTTGTAGTTTATTTAATAATGATTCATATTCACTGTTCAGTTCAGAAAGATAATTCTCTTTGGTAGCCTGAACTTTAAATTTCTGTAAAGCATCTTCGGTATCCGTGTTATAGTTATAATCTTTGCCACTTGTAAAGGTCACAAAATCTTGAAAATCCTTCTCAGTAAGTTCGAAATCCTTGGTCATTTTAATAGCATCGTGTGTATTTCTGTATTGGGTAGCAAAGTCAAAAATGATATTTTTAGATAAAAGGCTTTGAGTTATTTTGGTGTATTTTGACTCTGGAGTCTTTATATCCGGTGTTACCCCTTCCCCATCCCTTACCGGACGGCGGTTTCGCGTATAAAAGTTCCTCTTTAAAGAATCAGCAATAGCCTCAGCTTTACCATTTACCTTATGGCTGTAATCCAGTTTTTGAATACAACGCCCTGATGGAATATAATATTTAGAGGTTGTAATCTTCATTTGGGTATTATACGTAAGCACCTTCGATGACTGAACAAGCCCTTTACCAAACGACTTTTGTCCTATTAAAACACCACGATCGAGGTCCTGCAAAGAACCTGAAACAATCTCTGATGCCGATGCTGAACCACCGTCAATAAGCACTACCAATGAAATTCCATCATCTATGGCAGCATCCAACGTTGAATAATTACGGTTATTATCCCTATCTCTGCCTTTGGTACTGGTTACTAATTCCCCTTTTTTAACAAATGTATTAACCACATTTACCGCTTCATGAAGTAATCCACCGCCATTACCTCTCAAATCAAGGATGACTGATTTCATCCTTTCATTATTTTTCTTTAAATTTTTTAAAGCATCTTGAACTTCTTTGCCTGCATCAGGGGTAAATCCTGTAAGTTTTATATACCCTGTTTCTTTATCCACCATCCCAAAATAAGGCACATTATTAACTTTTATCTTTGCTCGTTTAAAGGTTTTTACCATTTCACCAACTCCCAATCTTTCTATTTTCATAGTAATATCAGTGCCTGCCGACCCCTTTAAAAGCTTCGTCATATCATCACTTGTTTTGCCCTTGGCTGATTTGCCATCTACTTCCAATATTTTATCTCCCGCTCTAAGGTCAGCTTGCTGGGCAGGATACCCCTCATAAGGATTGTCAATGACTATATATTCGCCTCTCTGGCGAATAGTAGCGCCAATTCCGCCATACTCACCGGTTACTTGAAACCTGTAATCTTCGGTTTGTGCTTCAGAGTAATAGTTTGTGTAAGGGTCCAAACTCTTCAACATAGCATCAATAGCGGTTTTTATTAGGCTTCCCGGCTCTACATCATCCACATAACTAAGGTTTACTTCTTTGTAAACCGAGGCAAAAATATCAAGGTTTTTAGATACCTCAAAATATTCATCTGATGCCTTGTAAGCTGAAAAAATCCCAACGGCTAAAATGCCTCCTAAAATTAGTTTTTTATACCTTTTCATCTGTTTTTTAAACAATGTCTGCTAAATTAACGATTGATTGGGAGTAGTTTGGTATGGAAGTGGTAAAATTTATGATTTTACAAAATTTTTCATTTTAAAGTTATTGTCATTATTCTCATTTTGTGATATTTATGAATTTAAAGCCATTTTCCTTTAGATAATTATTTTATCTCATAATCCTCTTAATTTCTGCTAAACTTATTATGGCTTCACTTTTTCATTTTTCTTATTCAAATTTTGAGGAACTGAGTCTTCAAAAAAATGAGATTAAAAGTTTTATGAATTTTGGATTTATTTTTTGAATTCTTTGAAAATATAGAATGTTTAAAAAAATTTGGTGGATTAAAAATAATGCATTGAACTTCTACTTCTTCTTTTGAGTTTTATAAATAAAATGATGGCATTCCTCTTTTTAAAACAAAAATGGGCTAAAGAAATAAATTAAAAATTAAAAAAGGAATATTGGGCACATAGTGACAATCGCATTACTGTAAGATTTGAATATGAATATCAAGATGAGGCTGGAAATTGGTACAAGGCTTATGGAAATGAAAACTGGGAGTTTGATGAAAATGGTCTGATGCAAAAACGCTTTGCCAGTATTAATGATTTGGCGATTAGTGAAAGTGAAAGGAAATTAAGAGAAGGTTCTTAAAATTCAATTACCTACTCAAATACATACTCTTCATACTGTACAACTCTCTAAACAATGGATCTTTTATATCCTTTACAAACAATATAGCTTCACCTGTAGATTTCATTTCGGGGCCTAATTCTTTATTTACTCCCGGAAATTTATTGAATGAGAAAACGGGTTGTTTTATAGCAAATCCTTCTTGATGCGGGGTAATAGTAAAGTCTTTTAATTTATTTACACCCAACATTACTTTGGTGGCTATGTTGATGTAAGGAACTTTATAGGCTTTGCAAATAAAAGGAACTGTTCGCGATGCACGGGGATTGGCTTCAATCACATATACCTTTTCGTTTTTCACGGCAAACTGAATGTTGAGTAATCCTTTTACATTTAACGCAAAACATATTTTGCGGGAGTATTCAATCATCTTGTTTTTAACATCTTCCGATAAACTGAAGGGCGGTAACACTGCACTCGAATCGCCACTATGAATACCTGCAGGTTCTATGTGTTCCATCATACCTATGATATGAACATCTTCTCCATCACAAATGCTATCACTTTCGGTTTCTTCAGCCCTGTCCAGGAAATGATCAATCAAAACTCGGTTGCCAGGCATATCTCCAAGTAATTTTATAACAGCTTGCTCCAGTTCTTCATCATTGATTACAATTTTCATCCCTTGTCCACCCAATACATAAGAAGGTCGAACCAATACAGGATACCCAACCTGATTAGCTACTACTATGGCTTCATCGGCATTTTCAGCTACGCCATAATTGGGATACGGAATATCCAACTCCTTTAGTAAATCAGAAAAACGACCGCGGTCTTCAGCCACATCCATATCATTAAAGGTGGTTCCAATGATTTTGATGCCACTGGCTTCCAAGCGTTCTGCTAATTTTAAGGCTGTTTGGCCTCCAAGTTGAACTATGACTCCAACCGGTTTCTCCAATTCTATCAGTTCAATTAAATGTTCCCAATATACGGGTTCAAAATACAATTTATCGGCAATATCAAAATCAGTACTTACCGTTTCAGGATTGCAGTTTACCATAATGGCTTCAAAACCGGCCTCTTTTGCCGCTAATATTCCATGCACGCAACTGTAATCAAACTCTATTCCTTGGCCAATTCGGTTAGGGCCGCTTCCCAAAACGATTATTTTTTTTCTGTCGCTAACAATGCTTTCGTTTTCCCCATCAAAGGTGCTGTAGAAATAATTGGTGGTTGATTCAAACTCGGCCGAGCAGGTGTCCACCATTTTATATACACGGTTTATTCCAAATTCTTTGCGTTTGGCATATACTTCATCATCGGTGCAATTGCGCATGGCATAAGCAATTTGAAAATCGCTAAAGCCTTTTTCTTTGGCAAGTCTTAAAACACTTGGGTCAATATTATTAATCGAATATTTAGCCAGTATTTTTTCCATTTTCACCAATTCATTTATTTGTTCTAAAAACCAACGGTCAATACGTGTAATTTTTTGAATTGAAGTTAACGGAACACCCAAAGAAATAGCATCTTTGATGTGCCAAAGTCTATCCCAGCTTGGTTTTTCAAGACTTTCTAAAATGGGATCGAGTTTGTGTAAATCCAATCCATCGCAGCCCAAGCCGCGGCGGTTGGTTTCCAAACTCTGACAGGCTTTTTGCAAGGCTTCCTGAAAGCTTCGGCCAATGGCCATTACTTCCCCAACCGATTTCATTTGAAGCCCCAACTGTTTGTCGGCGCCTTTAAATTTATCAAAATTCCAGCGAGGAATTTTTACAATGGTGTAATCTATAGCCGGTTCGAAAAAGGCAGAAGTAGTTTTAGTTACCGGATTTTTTAATTCATCCAAATAATAACCAATGGCTAATTTGGAAGCAATTTTGGCTATTGGGTAACCAGTAGCTTTAGATGCCAAAGCCGAAGAACGGCTAACTCTTGGGTTAATTTCAACAGCAATTAAATCATCATTTTCTGGATTAAGGGCAAACTGAACATTACACCCTCCGGCAAATGTTCCAATATTTCGCATCATTAAAAATGCTGCATCCCGCATTTTTTGATAAGCCACATCACTTAATGTCATGGCCGGTGCCACGGTAATACTATCGCCCGTATGTATTCCCATCGGATCAAAATTTTCAATAGTACATATTACAGCAATATCACCTTTGGAATCTCGTAATAGTTCTAATTCAAATTCTTTCCAACCTAGTACTGCTTTTTCAACCAAAACTTCATGAATGGGCGAAGCCTCTAAACCGGCTTTTAATGCCACATCGAGTTCTGATTTATTCCAAACGAAACCGCCGCCATATCCTCCTAATGTAAATGAAGGACGAATAACCAATGGATATCCTATATCCTGGGCAAATTCTTTTCCTTCCAAAAATGAGTTAGCCACCTTACTCGGCGCAACTTGAACACCTAATTCCACCATCAGTTTTCTGAATAGTTCTCTATTTTCGCAAGTGTCAATAGCGGCAATATCCACGCCTATTAGCCTAACATTGTATTTTTCCCAAATGCCAAGTTGGTCAGCCTCCATACACAGATTCAAAGCAGTTTGCCCGCCCATGGTTGGTAGTACTGCATCAATATGGCGTTCTTCTAATATTTTTATAAGACTATCCGTAGTTAGTGGCCATAAATATATGTGGTCGGCCATTACCGGGTCGGTCATAATGGTAGCCGGATTGCTGTTTATCAACGAAACTTCAATACCTTCTTCCCTTAAACTTCGGGCGGCTTGGCTTCCTGAATAATCAAATTCGCAGGCTTGTCCGATAATAATGGGTCCGCTTCCGATTATTAATACTGATTTTATAGAGAGGTCTTTAGGCATGGATTAAAATTGTGCAAAACAACAAAATTAAAGGCTGCTAAACAAATCTAATTGAGTTGATTTGATTAATTTAGCCCCTCAATTTTTTTAAAAAAAATGGGGAATAAGAATGTTACAATAAGCCGAGCCCAGGAGCAGGTGGATGATTGGATAAAAACCATCGGGGTAAAGTATTTCAGTGAACTTACCAACACTGCTATTTTGATGGAGGAAGTGGGTGAACTAGCAAGGTTAATGGCTCGCAAATATGGTGACCAATCGTTTAAAAAAACAGAATTAGAGAAACATTTGGCCGATGAAATGGCCGATGTACTTTGGGTTTTAATCTGTTTGGCCAATCAAACCGGAGTAAATTTGACCGAAGCATTTATAAAAAATATGGAGAAAAAAACCGTGCGAGATTCAGAAAGACACAAGGCTAATGAAAAACTAAAAGAATAGTTCCTTTTTAGAGTTTACCGAAGGTATTTTCCAAAACCATTTTACGATAGGCAAACACCGTTTCCATTTGTCGTTTTCCAAATAAGTGGTAAGCCAACACCCCTAATAATCCAAGAGGGAATTTTAAAGTCACTTCATCCAAAACTTTTGTTCCACCTTCAACTTTTATCAAGGAATGCTTGTGTTGCCAAAAAGCAAACGGCCCTGTAAGTTGGGTATCGATAAAATAATCAGGGGCTTTTATTTCGGTAATTTCTGATAAAAACGCAGAGGGGAAAATTCCAAAAAGTGCAATTTTTATTTTTAAAACTTTACCTTCAAAAATGGGCATCAATCCATTTTGTGACTCCATTTTTATCTTCATTCTAGGATTGGTTAGTACGATTAAATTAGCCGGGTTGGAGAAAAATTCCCAAGCTTTATCAAGTGGGATTGGGATAGTTTGTTCTGAAATAAATTTATGCATTTACTATGCAAAGATACTATTATTAAACCGCTTCTAAATCAAATAGCCCCGTTTCTCAAACCCGTTCAGTCTTTTATTTAATGAATAGTAATTTAGTAGTGAAATTAAGATAGAGTGAAAATGGGAAAAGCGATTTGTAAATGGATTTTGATGGTAATGGTGGCTTTTATTTCTATATCAGCTCAGGCTTGGGATGATGGGGGCAAAAAATCAACTACCAAAAATCCCCGAGTAAAAGGTGAATATAAAAAACCAACCACTGCCAGTAAAAAAGATCTGGAGGATACTTTAGTATATGACAAAGCTAAAGATGACACCTTAACCTTTGGCGATGAAAAATCAATAGATGATACCTTAATTTTTGCCGACGATGAAATGCCAATGAAAGGGAAATCAAACAATGCTACAAATGATTTTTCCATAGTTGGTTCACAAAATTCTATTGCTCTAAACCCTGTTATATATCCTAATCCCTCGTTTGGAGAAGCCCACCTGGAAATGGGTGCTGCAGATAACTCAACTACTGAAATTATTGTAACCTCGCACGACGGAACCATTATAAAACGGGATTATACCAAAGATACAAGTTATGAATTAACTAATTTGGCCGCCGGCAAATACATTGTTACTATTAAAAACGGAAACCAAACGGTTCAAAAGCGACTATTTGTGAAATAAGCCTTATAATTGCGTATGCAAGATGAGGCCCATACTTTACGTTCTTTGACGTTATTTGTGTCGTCACACTTTATGTTCAATGTACTTGGAAAATTACAATCCGAGATATTGAGCGGAGAAAAGATGGAAGCTGTTTCTACCTTAACCGATTATTCAAAACTACTTCGCCAAGCCTGCTCTTTTGGCTCAAAAGAAACAATATCTTTGGCCGAAGAAAAACAGTTTTTAGAAACCTATTTAAAACTGGAAAAAGAACGATTTGGTGATAAACCCTTCTTGTATTCCATTATTGGGTTTGATACGAAGGTGGTTTTTATAGAACCTTTCATAATACAACCCTTTGTTGAAGTGGCGCTAATCGGAAGTTTGGGCTTTGAAAACAATACTATTGATGTCATATTTGATCCTGCTCAAAACTCCATTCGCATTGAATCTGTAATGCTAAACAGGGAAATTCATGAAAAGCTTGCAGAAAAATGCGAAGTAGCCAAACAAAGGTTAAACTATTTTAATCATTCGTTTCAAATTTCAGAAACAGAACCCCGATATTTACAAAAAATTTCATTAAATCCATGAACCGTTCAAATCTAGTAATTGCAGTAGTCTTAGGTATTTCATTCATTGTTGGAAGCTGGTTTATCAGCACCATGCTTAAAAAGAAAAACGAAACCAACGATGTGATAGAAGTAACCGGATTAGCTGAAGAAAATTTTAGCTCCGATTTAATTGTTTGGACCGGCTCTTTCAATAGGCTTACCATGGATTTGAAGGAATCTTATAAACTATTGAAAACAGATGAAAACGTTGTAAAAACCTACCTTAAAGAAAAAGGAATTAGTGATAACGAAATGGTGTTTTCATCCGTAGCCATTAATCAGGATTATGAGTATGTAACCGAACCCGGAGGTGGAAGTCGCCGAATTTTTAATGGTTACCGATTGGTACAAACTGTAAGAATAGAATCAAAAGACGTTCCTAAAATAGAAAAAATATCACGCGAGGTTACTGAACTTATTGATCGTGGAGTGGAACTAAACTCGGATGCCCCGGCTTATTATTATACCAAATTGGCCGATTTAAAAATAAAAATGATTGCCAATGCTACTAAAGATGCCCGCGAAAGGGCTGAAAAGGTAGCTGAAAATGCCAAGGCAAAACTTGGACAACTACAACAAGCAGATATGGGTATATTTCAAATTACGGCACAAAATTCGTCAGAAGAATATTCTTGGGGAGGAACTTTAAATACAACTTCCAAAGAAAAAACGGCATCTATTACCATGAAGTTGAAATTTTCAACCCATTAATTCAATGGGTTTTAGTTGGAAGGAGGTACAGATTGAAAACCGTTATATTGCTTAATTATTAAGTGTTATCAAGTTTTTTAGTATAACGTATTAACCTAATAACAAACATTTCATTAACCTAATAACCACACCCATGATAACCGCACTTATTGTAGACGACGAAGCAGCTAGCCGCAATGGTTTAGCACAGCTTATCAGCGAATTTATTCCTGAAGTGAAAGTAGTTGGAAAAGCGGATTCTGTTCGCAGTGCCGTAGACCAAATAAATGCTTTGAACCCGGATATTGTTTTTTTGGATGTGGAAATGCCTGGCAAAGATGGGTTTGATTTAATACACGAAACCGAGCCGGCTGATTTTGAAGTAATATTTACCACAGCCCACGAGCAATATGCCTTAAAGGCTATAAAAGCAAGTGCCATTGATTATTTGCTAAAACCAATAAATCCTGAAGAACTGGCAAATGCTGTAAAAAAGGTTCAAGAAAAAAAGGAATCGGGCAATAAAAAACTGGAAACCTTTATGAGCCATGTCGGCGATAAAAAACGTGAACCGCAATTGGCCATCAGTACCATGGAAGGTTTAATATTTATTAAACTTGCCAATATCTTGTATTGCCGTGGCGACGGAGCTTACACCTTTTTCTTTTTAAAAAATGGTGAAAAAATAATTGCTTCAAAAAACCTTAAAGAATTTGAAAGCATACTGTGTGAACACGGCTTTTTCCGTACCCATAAATCTTATATCATTCAATTGGCCGAAATGAAACGCTACATAAAAGGCGATGGCGGCCATGTAATAATGAGCAACGGCGAAACAGTGGATGTTTCAAAACGCCGAAAAGAAAGTTTTGTTCACGCTTTGGCTGAATTGTAAAAATTTATAGTAATGCTCAAAAAATATCATTTACCCCAAGCTGATGTTGACTAGAGCTATCCTGTTTTCTTTACTTTTCATTTATCGGTCGGTGTCTTCACCGACAGAAACAAAATCAGAATTTCGGTTGGTGAAGACACCAACCTATAATAGAATGGCTCAAAAAATATCATTTACCCCAAGCTGATGTTGACTAGAGCTATCCTATTTTCTTTACTTTTATTTTTTGGGCAAATTTCACAAGCTCAAAAAGACCTCATACGGTTTCAAAATATTACCATTGATAATGGGCTGGCTCAAGGTTCCATTACCGGTATAGTGCATGGAAATGACGGGTATATTTGGATTGCAACAGCCGACGGTCTACATCGCTACGATGGCTATAACTTTAAAATTTATAGAAACGACCCTCAAAACAAACATTCATTGCCTGATAATTATATCAGTTGCCTGTTTGAAGATAGTAGAGGCAATTTGGTAATTGGATTGTTTAGTGGTGAAGTCTGCATTTTAAATAAAAACAGTTCAACATTTAAAGAGCTGAAAATAAATCAAGGTCAAAATCTGGAAACGGCCGATCCTGTAACCTGCATAAATGAAGACGGCAAAGGGAATTACCTGATTGGTTATGATGGTGGTGGATTGGTAAAATATGACACTGCAAAACATCAAAGCAAAACCTTTAAAACAGGGCTCTCGGCCGAATTGAGAAGTAATACTATTAAGTGTATTATTAAAGACAACTACACGGGCAATTTTTGGGTTGGAACCTCCATGGGGTTGTGTGAGTATAATGCTAATATGGAATCCATTACGCAATTCAAAACAGCCAGTAAACTAGATTCTCAAAGTATTACCACGGTTTTAACTCCTGAACCTGACAAAATTTTTATAGGAACGTATGGACAAGGGCTTTATCAATACATCCGAGGTGGCGACTCAGCGGTAAGATTAAAATTACCAAAAAGCAAAGGCACTCGTTTTATCTCTTTTCTTAAAAAAACTCCCAACCGCAACGAAATATGGATTGGAACCTTAGGGGGGATTTATAAATGGGAAGGACAAAGTATTACGCTGTATACAAACAACCCATTAAACCCCGAAAGTTTAGTTGATAATAATACCCAAACTGCCAGTATAGATAAGTTTGGTTCGCTTTGGATTGGCACTATTAATGGATTGAGCCGATTTGATCGAAGGCTTAAATTATTCAATCTTTTCCGAGAATTTAGATGGAAAGATACATTGATAAACAACAATGTTTATTGCATTTATGAAGACCCTTCAAAAACTATTTGGATGGGAACACTGAGTGCAGGAATCATAAAATTTAATCCTGAAACCGAGGAAATAACGGCATGGCCAGTGATAAAAACGCAGGGGATTGAAACCCGAATGGCTCGAACAATTTATAAAGACCGTTCAGGCCAGCTATGGATAGGTTCCCGCGACAAAGGATTGTTTAAATTTTTTCCTGAACAAAACCGGTTTGAAGCGATAAACGGAGCCAAAGGGTATGAAATAAGCAGTATCACCATTCGGAGTATTTATGAAGACAGTGATGGTAACCTATGGATTGGCACTGCCAACGGGCTAAATAAATATGATAGAAAAACCAACCATTTTGAAGTTTACAGAGCCGTAAAGGAATCACCCAATAATAATAGTATTTATCAAATCGGAGAATCTAATGACGGCCGTTTTCTTTATTTGGCATGCTTTAGGGGAGGGTTTCAAATTTTTAATAAATCGGAAAAAACCTTTAAATTATTTAGCACCAATTTACCTACTAAAAATAATATCGGGAAAAGTTACGCCATGTGTTTTGAAATGCTTGACAAAGACAGCGTAATGGTTGGAACCTATGGCGGTGGCTTGTGTGTTATAAACCTTAAAACCGGCAAATCGCGAAGCATTACTGAAAAACAAGGATTAGCAAATAATTCGGTTTATGGAATTTTAAGACAAGGGGATGTTTTTTGGCTTTCTACCAACAGAGGGCTATCAAGTTTTGATATTAAAAACCATACGATTCGAAATTTTGGGTTAAAAAATTACATTCAAAGCAATGAATACAATGAAGGTGCCTATTGCAAAACAAGTGATGGAACCTTTTATTTTGGGGGGGTAAACGGATTTAATTTTTTTAAACCTTCCAATTTTCCATCCGGAAATGAAACCTATAAAACAGAGATTACAGGAATAAAAAAAGGCGATGCCGAAGTTCCTTTTTTAATGGATAAAAAAGGGGATAGGTATATTCAACTGAATTATAACGACAATCTTATTTCGTTTGAATTTGCTACCCTTAATTTCATTTCAACCAATGCCAATCAGTATGCCTATAAGTTGGAAGGATTTGATGACAACTGGATAAAAGCCGGAAACAGAACGGTGGCTTATTACACAAAACTTTCGCCGGGTAAATATACGTTTCGGGTAAAAGCACTATCGGCTGATTCATCTGCAGTATCATCGGAGGCTGCGATTAGAATAGTTATTGAACCTCCATTTTGGCAAACCTGGTGGTTTTATTCCTTCATCGTTTTAATTATCATAGGTATCGTTTATCTGGTAATAAAATGGAGAACAAGTGTTATTAATAAAAACTACAGTCATAAGCTTGCCGAGTTGGAACTAAAGGCTTTACGAAGCCAAATGAATCCTCATTTTATTTTCAATTCGCTTAATAGTATTCAGTATTTTATTCTTAAAAAAGAACCAAAGGATGCCTATAATTATTTAACAAAATTTAGCAGCCTGATGCGCATGATACTTCAAAATTCCAAACATAAATCCATTAGCCTGAAAGCCGAACACGATTGGCTAAAAACCTATTTGGAACTTGAAAATCTGAGGATGGAAAACACACTGGATTTTAGTATTACCATTGATAAAAATTTGCATCCTGATAGAATTTATGTGCCCACAATGGTATTGCAGCCTTATGTAGAAAATGCCATTATTCATGGGTTATTGCCCAAGGAAGGGAACCATAAACTTACTATTGAAATTCTTGCAGAAGGCCAAAACTTGAAATGTATTATTACTGATAATGGGATTGGCCGAACTTCCTCACACGAACTTAATAAAACCCGCCTAAAACACCATGAGAGCACGGCTATGAATTTAACGAAAGACCGCTTGGCAATACTTAATATTGAAACAGGAAATGGTGTAGGCCCCAATGTTATTGATATGTTTGACGAACACGGAAATTCAATTGGAACCAAAGTGGAGTTGATATTACCTTTGATTATTCAAAATGATGTGTAAAGAAAAATTTAAATTGGAAATTTAAGACAGAAAACAAATAATCAATATTCAATGTTCAACTCTCAATTTTCAACACTTAACGGATGCAAAATAGAAAATTTGATTTAGAAGACCGATTTGTGGATTATACATGCAGGATGATTGATGTGGTAGAAGCCTTGCCTAATTCAAGAGCAGGAATTTATATTGCAGGACAGTTAATTAGGTCTTGCCATTCACCCACCTTCAATTATGGTGAAGCCCAAGCTGCCGAATCTCCTAAAGATTTTGTTCATAAAATGAGTGTTGTCTTAAAAGAATTAAAAGAATGCATAACGGCACTAAAAATTATCCGTAAAAAAGAATTGATAAAGCCTGTATTAAAACTTGAAGATGTTTATAAGGAAACAGAGGAACTAATTGCCATTGTTGCTAAAAGCATTGCCACAGCTAGAAAAAACAATACCCTTTAATCACGCGAAGCCAAATTGAGCGTTGAATATTGAGCATTGTTTATTTAACATTATTTAAGAAAAAATGAGAAGAGCAGTAATAGTAGACGACGAACCCAAAAGTATTGAGGTATTAAAAACATTGGTGGAGTGTTTTATAGATGGGTTGGAAATAGTAGGAACTGCCAATGATATTGAAACTGCTATTAAAGTAATTGAAGACACCAAACCCGACATCGCTTTTTTGGATATTACCCTTAAAGAAGGAGATTCTTTTCAAATACTAAAAAGGCTTAAAAAAATAGATTTTGATGTAGTTTTTATAACCGCTTATGATGAATATACTACCCGGGCTTTGCGTTATTCAGGAATTCATTGTTTGTATAAACCCATTGATATTGCTGAGTTTGAAAATACCCTGGCGCAATTGAATACCAAAAACGAACAAACCGGTGATGCCATCGAAATTGCCCGTCAACTGTTGCAAAGCAAGTTTACCCAAATACCGGTAATTACTGAGAAGGGCTTGCTCTATATTACTCCCGAACAAATAAATTATATGGAATCTAATAATGGTGGAAGTCAAATTTATTTTAACGATTTTAAGAGTTTAGTTACCAATAAACCCTTAGCTGACTTAAACGCTGTAATGGAAGGCAGCTCGTTTGCATTAATTCGAAACGACCTTTTAATCAATCTTAAAAACATAGTGGTTGAAAAAACTAAACCCGGCAAAGTCATTTTCAGTTCAGGAGCCGAACTACGGATAGAACCCGAAGAAGTAAATAAAATATTGCGGATGCTGGGGTAGAAATAAAATTTATTTAATATTATTGGACTTGATTAGGGAATGTAACCCTCTTATCTAAGAAAATTTCTTTTCACATAACCCCTTCAATTTATTCACAGATTCATTCATTCAAATTCATTTCCTTTAATTTCCCAAAAAAAAATTGGTTAAAATGAAGATTATTGGTATTACAGGAACTTTGGGGGCAGGTAAGGGAACCATAGTGGATTATTTAACCACCCATCATGGGTTTAAGCACTTTTCGGTTAGGGGTTATTTACTAAAAATAATAAACCAAAAGGGGATGGAAGTGAACCGCGACAGCATGGTAGATATAGCCAATGAACTTAGAGCGACTAATAGCCCAAGTTTTATTGCCGAAGAATTATTTAAAGAAGCGATGGAAAGCGGCCAAAATTGTATTATTGAAAGCATTAGAACCCTTGGGGAGGTAAATGCCCTAAAGGCCAAAGGCAATTTCAGTTTATTTGCTGTGGATGCCAACCGCAAACTGCGCTATGAAAGGATTTTAGAACGAGCCTCAGAAACCGATAGAATATCCTTCGACACCTTTGTAGAAAATGAAGAACGGGAAATGAACTCCACCGACCCAAACAAACAAAATATAGCTGCTTGTATGCAATTGGCGGATTATACATTTACCAACGACGGCAGCCTTGAGGAGTTGTATAAGGAGATAGATGTGGTGTTGGAAAATTCACCAATTAAATAGAATATTAGTTTCAAATTAAAAGAATGATCAATAATCAATTTTCAACACACAATATTCAATACCTAACGGAAATAAATAATGTATGCAACGCAAATTGAACATTGAGTGTTGTATTAAGCATTTATTTTTAAAACAGAATTACAAAAAAACCAAATAATGACAGACAAAAAAGAAGCTCACTACCTGCGCCCAACCTGGGACGAATATTTTATGGAAGTGATGGAAGCCATAAGCAAACGGGCCACGTGTGGCCGTGGTCGCAGTGGCTGTGTTATAGCCCGCGATAATCAACTGTTAGTTACAGGTTATGTAGGTTCGCCTGTTGGATTACCGCATTGCGATGAGGTGGGCCACCAAATGAAAAAAATGATTCATGAGGATGATAGCATTACTGAACATTGTGTAAGAACGGTGCACGCCGAGCAAAATGCCATTTGCCAAGCAGCTAAAAACGGCGTGGCCTTGGATGGCGCCACATTGTATTGTAGGATGACACCATGCCGGGTATGTGCCATGCTAATTATCAATTGTGGTATAAAACGGGTGGTTTGTGAACGCAAGTACCACTCAGGTGGCGAAAGTGAAGCCATGTTTAAAACAGCCGGTGTTAAACTGGAGTTTTTTCATGAGGAAGTGCAGACCTATGAGAAGCATAAGTAGGTTTTTTTTGATATAAAATCTACCTCAACAACATCAATTCCTCCATCACAATTTCGGGTTTTGTAAACGGAAAAAAGTGAGATTGGCCGGGTAACATTCGCAATTTTACCTGAGCTTTTTTTGCCATTCGCTTGGCAAAGTCAGCATTTTCTTTGGGCACAAAACCATCTTTTGTTCCTTGTATTACAATGATGGGGATTTTAATTTTTTCCCAGTCTGGAAGCATTTTAGTTAGTTCTGCCTTTGTGGTTAGTATTTCATCATTAGAGGCTGTAAATGCTTTAGGAATCATCCACCGAATGAATTTACTACTCATAGGTTTTCTATGCCATTCATAAGGTTCTAAGGCAGGATCAATGGAGCCGGCTAAAATTACGATAGCATCTATTTCATCTGGAAAATCCATAGCCATTTTTACAATAATGGGGCCACCCAAAGAATGCCCTACCAAAATTTTTCGTTGGTTGGGATAGGATTTTAACACAGCATCTAATAATTCACTTTGTCGCGCAAAACTGCTTTCGGCGTGACCAAAATTGGAATAGCCAAATCCCGGCCTATCCACCAATACCGGCATAAAATTGGCGGTAATAAATGTATCGGTCGCAATGCCCATTAATGCCATGCTGCTGCCTGGCGAGCCATGAACAAAAAGTACTATTGGTTTATCTGGATTGGAAATATCCCAATAATGTATCGTTTGTGTGCCTTTAGTGTAATTATGAAAACGGGCAATCAGATGCTTCTTTGCCAGTTTTTTTGCTATTTTTCTATCCGAATCTCGCATTTGTAAGCATCCTGAAAAATTTATTATCAGGAGAATAAGCAAAGGAATTATCCAAAAAAGGTTTCGTTTTTTTAAAGCTTTCATTTAGTCGTTTATTTTTTCAACTCTACCATGTGGTCACAAATTTTTAAAACATCGTCATCATGCGATACAATGATTGTAATCAACTTGTTTTGCAAGGTTAATTGTTTAACAATTAAAAGAATTTCTTGTTTGTTAAACCCATCCAATGAATTAAGAGGTTCATCTAAAATAGGCGATATAGTGCCCTTGCTATTGCTAATCGTTGTTTTTGCCCAACGCTTAGTTTTGTTCCGTTATCACTCATGATTTTTTCACTCATCACTTTCAGCTTTTTGCGCCTAAAATAAAGGAGCAAAGCACACACTGGCAGTAGAACAAACACGGTCAACAACAGCAGTTTATAATTATAAAACACAAATGAAATAATGATGATCAAGATTAAAAACAGCTCACTTAAGAATACTAAAACGGTTCGAAAAATAATTTCGGAAAAATAGCCGCCAATGATAAATACCTTATTTAGAGCATCTGATAATTTGGTATTTCTAAAAACTTCGGTAGGCTGATTATAATAATACTGTATTATTTGGGCTGTTATCTTAAGGTTTTAAGGAATAACAATAGTTTAGCAAAAACCGGCTCTGCCAAATGGAGAAAATAAATTTTGTGAAATAAACTCCGACCAATAATAATAAAGCATTAAATCATGTAAATGTGCTATGAATACCAGGAATAGTTATACTTTCAGCCCTCAGAATTATTCCTTGAACCACTAAAAAAAGGCTCATCAAACCAATAAGTTCAGTAGCAATTCAAATAAGAGTAATTATAAATTCTGTAATAAACTTTTGATTGCCGTTCCTGTAAAATAGTTTTAGTAACGGAACATGGGAACCTAAAAAAGTAATAAGCGTTTTACCTATCTAATCAGATTTAACAAATAGGAACCATAACCGCTTTTTGTTAGTGGATTAGCCAATTCTTTTAATTGATCCTTATTAATAAAACCCATAGTGTAGGCTATTTCTTCAATACAACCAATTTTTAAACCTTGGCGTTCTTCTATTACTTGAACAAACTGCCCGGCTTGCATGAGCGATGCAAACGTACCCGTATCTAACCAAGCTGTTCCACGGCCTAATACACCTACTTTTAGTTTTCCTTTTTCGAGATAATGCTTATTTACATCTGTAATTTCATATTCGCCTCTTGCCGATGGTTTTAGCTCTTTTGCTATTTTTACCACCTTATTGTCGTAAAAATACAAACCCGGTACAGCATAATTTGATTTTGGGTTTAAAGGTTTTTCTTCAATACTAATAGCTTTCATAGCAGTGTCAAATTCAACTACACCGTAACGTTCAGGGTCAGAGACATGGTAGGCAAAAACAACACCGCCATCCGGATTATTGCTTTCGGTTAGCAGTTCTTGCAAATTGCTTCCAAAAAAAATATTGTCGCCCAAAATAAGAGCCACTTTATCGGTTCCAATAAATTCTTCACCTATTACAAAAGCTTGCGCCAAACCATTGGGTTCATATTGCACTTTGTATTGAAAATTACAACCCAAGTTTTTACCATCCCCCAAAAGTTTTTCAAAATTGGGCAGATCATGAGGCGTGCTGATGATTAAAATATCTTTGATACCTGCCATCATTAATACCGACAATGGATAGTAAATCATTGGTTTATCATACACCGGCATCATTTGTTTACTCATTGCGAGGGTTAAGGGATGCAGACGGGTACCAGAACCACCGGCTAGAATTATTCCTTTCATATATTTAGGAGCAAACTTACAATAAAAGGCTAAAAAATATTAAGCGATTATTAAATCCTGCTTTTGTCAATATTAACTACTTTTGTTTCACAAATAATGACCCTTTCCCTCAATCAGATAAAAGCACCTATATCATCTGAACTTGATGTTTTTGAAAAGAAATTCAGGGAAAGTATGAAAAGCCGTGTAGCATTGTTAGATGTAATTATGAATTATATTGTAAAGCGCAAAGGCAAACAAATGCGGCCAATTTTTGTACTATTGTCAGCCCGCTTATTTGGCCCTATAACAGACAGAACTTATCGTGGAGCCGCTTTAGTTGAACTGCTTCATACGGCCACTTTGGTGCATGATGATGTAGTTGATGTGTCACATACTCGTCGAGGATTTTTCTCCATTAATGCCTTATGGAAAAATAAAATTGCAGTTTTGGTTGGAGATTACCTTCTTTCAAAAGGACTTTTATTAGCCTTAAAAAATGGAGATTATGATTTGTTAACCTTACTTTCGGAAGCAGTGGAAGCTATGAGTGAAGGTGAATTATTACAGTTAGAAAAAGCTCGTAGGTTAGACATTACCGAAGAAATATATTTTGATATTATTGGTAAAAAAACTGCATCACTTATAGCCAGTTGCTGTGCTATTGGTGCTTCTGCTTCTGGTGCTGATGTCTATCAGGTAAACCGAATGCATGAGTTTGGAATGAAAGCCGGAATTGCCTTCCAAATAAAGGATGATTTATTTGACTATGGGAGTGATGATATTGGTAAACCATTAGCCATCGATATAAAGGAACGAAAAATGACCTTGCCATTAATATATTCCTTAAACAATGAAGGCTATCGGGAAAAACGTAAGGTTATGAGCATTATTAAAAACAATAATAATGACAAACAAAAGGTAGCCTATGTTCTTGATTTTGTTAAAAACAGCGGAGGAATTGAATATGCCAACAAAAAAATGCTTGATTACCAAAAAGCATCTACAGATATATTAGCCACTTTGAACAAACCGGATGAAAGTGTTTATTTGCAAAATTTAGTGAATTTTGTAGTGGAAAGGAAGCATTAATTCTCTCCTAAAACAAAACAGCATAAATCAATCAAGATTTATGCTGTTATATAGAAATAATTGTGGTTTATAATTTAACCTCAGTTTCCCAACCTTCGTCGGTCTTTTTAATATTTAACCCCACATCACAAAAAATACCGTTAACAACCAAAGGAAGTCGTGAGTTGTTATATCCTATACTTTCTAAATAAGTGTAGGTATCTTTTTGGGTTTCAAACAATCTGCGCTCAATCCTTGCATGCACTTCCGGCTGACATACTGCAGCAGGAGCAACGGGAAGATAGGTTGCTTTAAGTTCTGTTACTCGTGCCTTTAGTAATTCAATGAATCGATCATCGGCATCAGCAGGAACTGTGAGAGTTATAATACGCTGGTTATTTTTACCTAACCAAAACCTTGAACGGCATGAACTGCTGCAATACTTTGCATCGTTTCTGTTTGCTATAAATTCAATACCACAACATTGGCATGTTGTCTTTGGTTTTGAATACATGCGTTTTTGTAACACTACTACTTCCTCCATATTTGTTTCAATTTACTGAAGGCAAAGATTGGTGAATTATAGTAGTATCTGAAAACGGTTAATAAACAGATGTTTTATTTAATGGACATATTGAGGTTAGGGCTAAGTCTTAGGATCTAAAGTAAACCTCAATCTTTACCTTTACTTAAAGTGCCTTTACTTCGGCAACCAATTTAGTCAAGGTTCCTTTGGCATCGCCAAAAAGCATAGAGGTTTTCGGCTGATAAAACAATTCATTTTCAATACCTGCATAACCTGCCTTCATGCTTCGTTTCATTACAATAATATTTTTAGCATTTTCTACATCCAATATTGGCATACCATAGATAGGGCTGCTTGGATCTGTTTTAGCCGCAGGGTTTACCACATCATTAGCTCCTACCACCAATACCACATCGGTAGTAGTAAATTCAGGATTAATATGTTCCATTTCTACCAATTTATCATAACTTACATTGCTTTCAGCTAACAATACATTCATATGTCCCGGCATTCGTCCTGCCACAGGATGAATAGCATACTTTACTCCTACTCCTTCACTTTCCAAAAGTTCTTCCAACTCATGACAAACATGCTGAGCCTGAGCCACAGCTAAACCATAGCCAGGAACTATAATTACTTTATTTGCGTATTTTAATAAGATGGCTGTATCACCGGCATTAATTTCACGGATGTGACCTCCTGAAGGACTAGTGGCTGATTCACCTGAACTTCCTCCTCCAAAATTGCCTATCAATACATTGGTAAGGCTTCGGTTCATAGCTTTGCACATTACCAAAGTTAGCAAGGTTCCTGCACTACCTACCAAAATACCACCAACCAACATTACTTTATTATCGTATAAAAATCCGCCCATGGCCGCTGCAACTCCTGTAAACGAGTTAAGCAATGAGATAACTACAGGCATATCGGCTCCACCAATAGGCATTACGAATAAAATACCGTACAAAACCGAAAGTCCCCAAATAACATAAAAATAAGTAACCGTTTCAGCAGGACCGGCAAAAATGGTGTAGCAAGCTATACCCAGTATAAAAACTAATAATCCAATATTTACTAATTGTTGCAGTTTTAAGGTTTTATCACCAACACGGCCACTCAGTTTTCCCCAAGCTACCAAACTACCAACAAACGAAATACTACCAATTATTAAACCCAGCATTATAATTAACAACTGGCCATGAGGTAAAGCACCAATTTCATAATTATGGGTTAAATGGGTAAACTCAACTGCGGATATAAGCATAGCGCAAGCACCACCCATACCATTAAAAAGACTCACCATTTCAGGCATCTGAGTCATTTTTACTTTCTTGGCAGAAAGAGTTCCTAAAATAGAACCAATGATTAATCCGCCAAAAATCCAGCCATAGTTAGAGGTTTTAATCCCATCATAGAGAAAGATGGTACCCAATATGGCTATTGTCATACCAAATGCTGCCACCAAGTTACCCTTGCGGGCTGTATCCGGTTTGCTCAGCATTTTTAGCCCAATCATAAATGAAACCGAGCCTACAAGATATATAAGTTGTAAAATTTCTTTATTCATGGGTTATTTTCTCTTTTTAAACATTTCCAACATACGGTCTGTTACTACAAATCCCCCAACCACATTAAGGGTTCCAAGTATTACAGATATAAAACCAAGAATGGTAGCAAACATACTTTCAGCCTGACCCATAATAATAATAGCACCAATAATTACTACCCCGTGTATAGCATTGGCACCGCTCATTAAAGGGGTATGCAATACGGATGGTACTTTTTCAATTAATTCTACCCCTACAAAAATCATTAAGATTACGAGGTACACAATTTGAATATTTGAGTTAATGAATTCTAACATGGTTTAAATTTTATTAATTGGCTAATATAGTCCCGTCTTTGGTTATTACGGTTCCTTTGGTTATTTCCTCTTCCATATCCCATTTGAAACCTTCTGCGGTTGACAGGTGGTCTAAAAATGTGGCCATATTTTTGGCATACAGTTCACTAGCTACGTTAGCTAAATCACTAAGCATATTGCTTATTCCTACTAACTTAACGCCGTGTTTCACAACAATTTGGTCTTTTTCGGTTATCTCACAATTGCCACCTTGCTCAGCTGCTATATCTACAATTACTGCACCCATTTTCATTTGCTTTACCTGTTCTTCAGTTATCAAAACAGGCGCTTTTCTGCCGGGTACTAATGCGGTGGTAATTACCAAATCCGCTTGAAATAAACTTTTATTTACTGCTTCTTTTTGACGAGCAGCATAATCGGCAGAAGCTTCTTTGGCATAGCCACCTTCACTTATTTGGGCAATTACTTCAGGAGTAATAATCAAATCTTTATCAGAAGCTGTTTTTGTTTCAACTTTAGTACCTTCCACTTGAATAAATTTGGCACCCAAACTTTCGGCTTGCTCTTTGGTTTCCGGTCTCACATCGGTAGCTTCCACTACTGCACCAAGGCGTTTGGCTGTTGCTATAGCTTGTAATCCGGCTACTCCAATTCCAAAAATTAAAACTTTGGCAGGAGTAATAGTTCCTGCGGCGGTCATCATCAATGGAAAAATTCGACCCATTTCATTACCCCCTAATATTACCGCTTTATAACCGGCAAGATTTGCTTGTGAGCTAAGTATATCCATACTCTGGGCTCTAGAAATACGAGGGATAGCATCCAAACTGATGGCAGCAACTTTTTTTGCAGCTAATTTTTCAATCAATTCAGGATTAGATTTATGCAAAAGCATACTCATCCAAATAGTTCCTTCTTTAAGTTGAGAAATTTCGGAATCCGAAGGAGCATTAATTCGCAAGATAACTTCAGCATTTGAATAAATATCAGATGCCGAAACGATGGTGGCCCCGGCATTGGTATAAGCTTCATTGCTATAGGAACTGGCCGAGCCGGCTCCATCTTCAATAAATAATTTGTATCCTTTGGTAATTAAGCTTTTAGCCACATTGGGCGAAAGAGCCACCCGATTTTCTCTAGATTTTGTTTCCTTCAGTACGCCAAGTTTCACTGTTGATTTTGGGTTTTAAAATTGTGGCACGAACCTACATCAATTTTAAATCAAAGGCAATAGAAAAATAGTCATGTTTTCCTACCAATTATTTTAAAAATAAATCAAAACACATTTTCTAAACCATGTAATACATCATAATTACTCTTTAAATGAAATAATAAACTTTGCTCCTTGATTTGGCTGGCTTTCTACTACAATTTTTCCTCCTAATGCTGCAATATGGTTGTTTACCAAATAAAGCCCTATCCCTTTACTATCACTATGTTCATGAAATTTTTGACGAAATCCGAAAATTTTATCGATATCAAAACCTAATTCATAATCCGAAATATGAAGTCTACTTAAAGGGAATTCATAAAATTGAGAGAAAAAAAGTATTAAACAAGCCTTTTCACCAAATCTACAAATGTATCTATTTCATGCAGTTGGTTATAAATATGGGTGCTAATGCGAATTACATTCACATTATTTTCAGGTACAGTCCTGATTGTAAAATTTTCTTTACCCGCTATTTCCTGAAACTTTTGCATGGTCATATTTTTTAAACGAAAAGCGGTTACCGCTCCTCTAGATATTGGTTCTTCGGGAGTTACCAGTTCTACATTTGTTCCTAAAGTTTTCAGGCCATCACGCAAATAACCGGCTAAATATTTAATACGGTCTTCTATAACTTGTTTTCCTATGATTTCATGAAACTTGATAGCCGCTTGTATGCCTTCATACAACTCAGCACTTTGGGTACCATAATAAAACCGATGAGCACTTGGAGTATAGCCGGTCATGGTTGGTGGATTGCTCAACATATCCCAACCGGCATCGCTGTAGGCTCCTACCATTATGGGTTTCAACACATCCAACTTTTCTTTTTTAACATATAAAAAACCGGTTCCTTTAGGGCCAAGCATCCATTTATGGCAGCAAGATGAATAAAAATCGCAATCAATATCATGCAAATTTAAATTGAGCATGCCCGGGCCGTGAGCTCCATCAAAAAACGAATAAATACCTTTGGATTTGGCTAAAGCTGCAATTTGTTTGGCAGGTAATATCTGCCCAATGGTGCATGGAATATGCGGCAAAGCAAATACTTTGGTTTTCTTGGTAATTGCTTTTTCAATATTGGCAATGGTTTCGACTGCTGTGGTTCCTAAATTGATAACCTTAATTACGATTCCGTCATGTCTTGCACGATTGAGCCAAGGTAATCCGCCGCCAACATGTTCGTGGGTAGTCATAATTACTTCATCGCCTTTTTGCAAAGGCAATCCTTGAGCCACCAAATTATTTCCCTCGGTAACATTATGTGTAAACGCTATTTCTTCCTTATCAGCTCCAACAAATTTGGCAATGGCAGCAATGGTTTCTGAGTCGCCACCACCGTAGGTTCCTTTTGTATTAATAGCCACCGATTTTTGATAAACGGCATCAATTACCGAATAGGGCGAAACGCCCATAGTTCCATTATTTAGGTAGGTAATGTCTTTGGTTAACGGAAATTGTGACCTAACCAATTTCCAAAACGACTCATCATTGGCAGCATCCGTAGGCACTTGCGATGCAAGTATGGAAGAATATGCCATTCCTGAAGTTAATACAGGATATGCAAAGGCAGCACTTTTTAAAAAATCTTTTCTATTCATGAGTTATTGCAAATGGGATTATTTAGAAAAATAGCCGGCTAATCGATAAAGCTTTAAAATTTCACAAAAAGCCTTTGTATATTTTTTACTACTTCAAATGTTTTTCAATGGATTCTTTAATAATGGTTTCAGGATTAAAGCCAATCATTTGTTCTACCATTTTTCCATCTCTATAAAAAAGCAAAAGTGGAATTTCATTAACCCGTAATTCATTCGACAGGTCTTTACTTTCATCCACATCAATGGTAATTATTTTTACACCTTTAGCGGAGTATTCGGTACTTAACTTATCCAAAACAGGCTTTAACATTTTGCAAGGACCACACCAAACGGCACTAAAATCCACTATTACCAATTTATCTGAAGTTACAAGTTTGTCAAATTCAGCACGGGTAACTTTGGTTTTTGCAGGCTCTGCCGGTTTTGGGGTAATTAATGTATTTCCATCATGCTCCCATGCCAAAAGGCCGCCACTTAAAGCATAAATAGCTTTAAAGCCTTCCTTTGCCATTATTTTCATGGCATCTTTGGTTCTTCCGCCCGATTTGCAGTATATAGCCACAGGCTTTTCCTTATCTAGTTTCGAAATGTTTTTAACAAATTCAGGATTATAAAAATCAACATTTTCAGCTCCTTCTATATATCCTAAATCATATTCCTGAGGAGTTCTTACATCCACCAATTGTATGCCTGACGTTGCCAGTTTGGCTTTAAATTCTTTTGAATTTAATGTTTCTTGACCATCCGCTTTGCAGCCCGAAATACCCAATAACAGGGTGATACTAAAAAATGTTAAAATGGATTTCATTAGAGATATTATATTATAAATACTGGTATAATTCTTCAATAATTTTGCGGTCGTTACTTAATCGGGGCACTTTATTTTGTCCGCCAAGTTTCCCCTTTTCTTTTAGCCAATTATAAAAAGCCCCTTCTTTACATACTTTCACTTTGGGCGAAGTTATGGCCATATTTCCCGTGCGTTTGGCCTCATAATCGGAGTTTAAATTTTTTAAATGATTATCTAAACTATTGGCAAAATTATCAAGGCATTCCGGATGTTTTGTAAATTCAATTAACCACTCATGTCCACCCGGTTCATTTTCTTTTAAATAAATGGGTGCGGCAGTAAAATCTCTCATAACCGAATCGGTTTCTGCACAAGCCATTGTTATAGCGGCTTCTGCATTTTCTATCATCAATTCTTCGCCAAAGGTATTTATAAATAATTTTGTTCGGCCGGTGATTAAAAAACGATACGGATTGGTGCTTGTAAATTTAACAGTATCACCAATGGCATAGCGCCACAGGCCTGCATTTGTTGTAATTATCATGGCATAATTAACACCGCTTTTTACTTCATCTAATGTAAGTGCCTTGGCATCACTTCTATCGAATTCACTCATTGGAATAAATTCATAAAAAACGCCATAATCCACCATTAATAGCATTCCTTCGCTTCCTGGTTTTTCCTGGATGCCAAAAAAACCTTCGGATGCATTATAGGTTTCCATATAGTGCATATTGTCGGATGGAATATAGTGTTTGAACTGATCGCGGTATGGGGCAAAATTTACACCGCCATGCATATAAAGCTCCAAATTTGGCCATACCTCAAGCATGTTTTTTTTGCCGGTTATTTCCAGCAAACGTTTAAATAAAAGCAGTGTCCAGGTTGGAACACCGGAAATAGTAGTAACATCATCATTAACCGTAGCTTGTGCCATAAGTTCCAGTTTTTCCTCCCAATTAGCCATTAAGGCAATTTCGGGTTTTGGAGTACTTAATAAATTTACCCAAAATGGAAGATTATTCATAATAACAGCACTTAAATCGCCGCTATGGATATTTTCGGATAGCGGATTAACCTCATGGCTACCACCAATTAAAAGTGCTTTACCTTGAAATATTTTTGAATTTGGATGATTTTCGCAATAGAGTGTAAGTATATCTCTGCCTCCTTTAAACTGACATTCTTCTAAAGATTCAAAACTTACGGGTATAAATTTGCTTTTATCAGAAGTGGTACCTGATGATTTGGCAAACCAATGAATATCGGATGGCCACAAGAGCCTTTGCTCTCCTTTAAGTATTCGGTTGATATAGGGTTTTAATGATTCGTAATCTTGAATAGGAACATTGTTTTGATAGTCTTCAATACTATGGATATTGCCAAAACCATGAAGCATCCCAAATTCTGTTTTACTTCCTTTATAAATAAGATTTCGAAAAATATGAAACTGGGTTTCAGCCGGATTTTGCAATGCATATTCCACTTGAGGCATTCTTTTTTTAAAATACCAAGCTAATAGTGAATTAACAAGTACCGATTTCATGCGTCGCTTTTACTTTATTTTTTGCTGTATTTCAATGCAAGGCAAATATAGAAAGTTTGAGCTAAGGACAAAACCTTTACAACGCTTTTATAACAAAAAATAGTTTGGATAATTATCAATATTTCCTAAGTTTGTTTTAGCAAAACGCATTAAAAATTATGAAACTATTAAAAATCCTGGGTATTATCCTATTAAGTGTTCTTGGTATTATTGTTGTTTTAGGTCTTATTGCACCAAAAGAATTTAAGTTGGAGCGATCGGTTGTAATCCCGACAAATAATAAAGAAGTAATTTTTAAAAATATTAGCACTTGGTCAGAGTTTTTAAAGTGGAATCCATGGTCATCAAAAGACCCAAATCAAAAACTTACTTATAATGGTACTGAAGGTGAGTTAGGAGCCAACTATCACTGGCAAGGAAACGATAGTGTAGGGGAAGGTGAAATGACCATTACAGGAATTACTCCTTTTGAGAAAGTAGATATGGATTTGCATTTTATTAAACCTTTTGAAACCACTAACAAAACCGTTTTTTCAATGACCCCTCAAGGAGAGGATTATAAAGTTAGTTGGGAAATGAGCGGTGCTAGCCCATTTCCATTCAATATTGTTCACTTATTTATGGACATGGAAAAAATGGTTGGTCCTGATTTTGAAAAAGGATTAAACACTTTAAAGGAAAAAGTGATGACTGAAGCTACAGCCAGTTCTGCAAAATCAGACACTACAACTACAAAATAAGACCCCTTTTTCTAATCCCTATAAATAACCTGATTAATATCCCGACAAAACGTTGGGGTATTTTTTGGGTTTTTACCGTTTTAAGGTAAGAACAAAAACAGAGCCTTTGCCTAGTTTTTCGGCATGTAATTGCAGCGATTTGAAACTTGTTTTTATTATGGATTCCCAAAAGGGATCAGTTTTTAATGTTTCTAAATTGGCATAGATATAATAATCCGGAATTTTTTGGGATGAAACCTCAGGTAATTTGTTTTCGGATGCAATAAAATAGGAGTTCTTGTTTTCCCAATGGTATAGTTTAAAAATATCTAAGCCCAAGTTGGTTGGTTTTGCCTGACTTGATATAACATTTGAAGTATCAGGCATCGTTTTTAAGAATTCCAATCTAAGGCCGGGATAGGTTTTATAGTGATTAATTATTTTTTGGGTTAAATGAAATTCTGAATCCATATCGTATTGAATAATTTCCTGATACGTAGAAACAGTATCCAATACTTCTGCATATAAGTGACTTAAAGGTTTAGTTACTATCTTATTTATTTCTTCCAAAACCACTGAAGGGATTTGTTTAATATGGGGAATAGAGCCACTATCAATGGGCCAACTTAACAAGGCCATGCTTTGGGGTATTTTTTTGGGTATTCCCAGTTTTCCTCTGAGTTTCATCCTGGGTTGAATAAAAAAAACTTCTACTTTTTTGTCTTCCTTTTTAATACCAAAATATGCCCTACCATACAAGGGGAGAAAAGGATAATTAATTAAAAGGCTTCGGTTTGGTATTACAAATCCATAAATCAAGCATTGATCTGTTTTTGAATTTTTTAAATCTTTGTCACTTAGTTTTTTTAATGTTGGATTAAAAAATTCAAAGCTTTCAGAAACCTGATTTGTGCTTAAAATAACTATTGGCCATTTATAGTTTAAGTAGAGTTTGTCTGAAATTTTTACCTGACTAAATTTCTTAAACCTTTTTTCAGGCCAATGTTTTTGTTTGATAATCTCCCTTAATTTTTCTTCATTTTCTCCAATCCATGCAGCATTTATTTCATCATTGGTTTCGCCAAATACCGCTAAATCTCCCAATGAATTTATGCCAATAGTATTACAGATAAGGAATACTTCCTCCGGAATTTTATTTTTTATTTTTTTAAATAAAGAATCTTTTTTAGTGTCTTCAGCTAAAAAAGATTCAACGAAAAATTGCTTTTTATCTATCGTAAAACAATAAGAAACATCTGCAGGGATGTTTTTGATTACCGATTCTGTAGGTTTTTTTAGGATATAAAAAATGATCGCTACTATTGCAATTGCAGCAATTATGAATAGACCATATTTAATATATCTCTTCAAATTTGGTTTTTAATATCTGAATTTGTTCAGTAAATATACATCGTCAAACAGTTTTAACAATTCAAGTAAACTGCTATTTTCTCTGTTTTTCATCTCTACTGTTAGTTCCATGTTTGCCGTATTTCCTGCTAAAGGTTTATTTACAAAAAATCCTTTATTTATTTTTTCACCCCATTTGCCAAGTTCATCCGGCTTGCCCAATTTTCCATCAGGGCTTTCAGCCATTAGCTTAAACATTTTTGAGGCATCCCAAAATCCGAATGAACTGCTGTTAAGGTAAGTAATATAGTCGTTGCCTATGGTTTGTTCAGGGCTAATTCCTTTTGCTATTTGCTCGGTAGCTAAGGTTACATCATTGGTTATAAATAGTAAATTATCTTTTATAACCATGAAGAATTTTCCGTCAACATCTTTCTTTTTTGATTTAAAGGAATAACTGTTTTCGGATAGTTGAGTCAATCCGTCCAAACGTTGAATCATTTTTATCATACGCTTTACATTAGCAAAATTTTCTATGGTTAAAATTGTTGTAAACTCAGGCAAATAATCGGTACTGGTTTTTTCTACCATTCTGTTTTCAAAAGTTAATGAATCATACTCATACGATGAGTAAGTTCTTAAATAGGATTTAATACCTGTAAATGCTATTACTGCATCGCCTTTAAATGTGTGATGCAATACATTTTTATCCAAGAATAAATCGGTCATTTCCACAGCGGCTATAGCCCATTGATTTGGGAAGGCCGTGCTTTCAGAAGCACGTCTTAATATTTCATAATATAAATCGGCTGCTGCTTCTGTGTTTACACTTATTCCAATTAATCCCATTAAGTTTTCTTTTTTGATATACTTGAAAAACTCAGGATTGATGTCTTTGGAATACACCTTTTCGATGTAAGGTTTTAATTTATCATTGAAGGTGTTATAAAAGTTCATTTTTATTTCACCTTTGTTAAAATTTCCCAATCCATACATTTTGCTGTTATCAATTAGCTCAGCAAGTTTGTTGGTGGGGGTATTTTTAAGTTTTTCATTTATTAACGTGGTATCATAGCTGTATTTATAGGAATACCTGTCACTCATTAAGGTAATTATTTGTTGCGAATAATTTTGATAATCAAACCAGTAAATAATATCGTCGGTATTTGCAAATACCTTATTAAATTCTGCATTTGATATCATAGCATCTGCAGGTTTAAGATTGTAAATACCTTTTTGATGCTGAATCATTTTCACATCATGTTTCACATAAAATTCATCCTCACGATTTTTTCTTTTAATTACCCATCTACGTTCAAATTGTTTCATTAATGAGTCGTTATCATAACTATTGTCGTAATAAATCGCTTCCTCTGCAGCTGCAGCTGCAGAATCAACAGTATAGCCTAAATTATCTTCAACCGGGGCATCGGGTTCGTCCACATCCGGTAATGGTACAAATTCTTCAATAGCCAAAGAATCAGAAGGAATTTCATCATACTCAACAGGTGTTGTATCCATAGGCATGTTAGCATATTTCGTACTGTCAATTATTTGTATCACCCTACTGCGTTCCATGTTATATTCATCATAATCGTAGTATGAATAATACGGTGCATCCCAAATAGAAATAATGACATAATCCTTTGCCAAAGAAAAACTCATTTTATACTCATAGGTCAGCACTTTAATCTTTCCATCTTTATTAAATTTAGGCTCACTTTGCTTAGTTTTTAAAATATCAGTTATTCTGGTTTCAAAGGCTTTGGCATCAGCAATAGCAATAAGGTAATTGAGGTTTTTAATGCTGTCATGATTTTCAGGAAAAATAAACAACTTTCCATTTCGGCTTATTCCTGCTTTTTCAGGCAATCTGAAAAGTTCTTTTAAAATAGAATTGGATTGAATAATCGGTTCAGTTTCTGATTTTTTTAAGAAATTGTAATTTCCTAAATCATCAAAATTTACTTTTTGTGATAAGGAGGTGAGATTAAATGACAGCACAAAAGTGGCCTGAGTAGGCACTTTTTTTTCAAGTACTTGCTGCGCCTGAAGTTTTGTAAAAGCTGAAAGAAATAATAATAAAAACAGTTTATGGTTCATTGAGTATGATTTGGTTTTGAATGGTTTCTTTTCCGTTAATAATATTTAAAACATTGCTTTGAAGCATAATAGCTTTTTTTGTTGGCGACACCTTTGCCCGGGTATTACTGCTCTTTTCTATGGTACTTTCAAAACGATAAATGGTGGTATATTTTGCCTTAGCAAATATCTTTTTTTCTGTTGGTTTATTCAGTTCTTTTCTGGTTTTTTCATCCAGGGTTTGTACTTCTCTTTCAACGGATTTACCATTATATTTCAGTTTATTTCTAAAGGTAAAAGGTTCGCCGCCTGAATAATGACTGTGTAAATTTATTAAGCCTTTTTCCAGATTTTCGGTATTCTTAAAATTAGTTTTTACTTCAAAAACCCAATTTTTAAAATCGCGATTTATGCTAATATTTGTAAGCCCTTCAGTTGTTTTTAAAGTTTTTAAGGCTTGGTCTAAATAGGCGTTTATTTCTCGTTCGGTAGGAATATTATAGCCAGATGAACTGTCCAGTTTCATTAATGAATTAATTTCATTTTTACTTTGACTTAGGTTTACAATAAGTTTAAAAATTCCTGAACCGTCATTTTTAAAGGTTACATCCTCTACTATTTCAAAACAGGAGGATAGGCTTAATAGGATTATTATGAAAAAGGAGGTTCGTATCACAGGTATATCGGGGGTCGAATTTAGCGGAATAAATTAGTAACGAAGCAAGTGCATTAAAATTTTAAACAATTATAAATACAGGTTTTGATTCATCAAATTGTTAAGAATTAAAATATGTCATTTTCATTCATCCTTTTTTCCTTTTTTTGCATTTAGCAAATGCGCTTTGTTTTCGTTTCACTTTTGTTGCCATTATTTTTTTTAATGGATTTGAAAAATGCTGATGCTCAGTATAAATGGGCAGCGGGTGGCATGTATTATCCCGGTTTTTTATATGCCCATACCGATGATGCCAGAAATTTGGAAGCACATATCAAGGGGTTTGAGGTGTCAGTATCCAGAATTAACAACCAAGATAAATATTGGAATAGGTTTTATAAAAATTCTGAAATAGGTTACAATTTTATTTACATGGATTTGGGCCAGCCAAAACTCACCGGCAAGGTATATGGTCTTGGTGCCAATTTTCAGTTTAGAATAGCCGGGAAAGGTAAAAATTATTTAGCCTTGAGACTTGGCACAGGGGTAGGTTATGTTACTCAAAAATTTGATTTTTATAATAACCGACAAAACATGGCTATAGGCAGCCATGTAAACGGAAATATTCAAATAGGATTTATTTATAATACAAAAATTTCATCAAGGGTTAGTTTGAAGACTGGATTAGGTTTTACCCATTATTCGAATGGTAGTATAAAAACACCTAACCTTGGGATAAATATGCCCTCCTTATTTTTGGGGTTACAAATGGGATATGGTAAAGCAGATTTTAAATCCATTGATACAGTTAAGAGTTTTAAACCCACTACCAAAAAACATGAAATACTCTTAAACTATGGCTACAAAGAACGTTTTATTTCTAACCCTATCAAATTTCATATTGGCAGTTTGGGTTATCGGTATTTAAAAAATATTTCGCCAGTAAGGCGTTGGTATTTAGGGGCCGATTTGGTTTGGGATCCAACTCATCCCTACTCACATGATTTAAGTAACCCAAATCCAAGAGTTGGTATTGATAATAGCACTGAACTGGGGGTTCTCATTGGTCACCGCTACGACATTGGCCGATTTGGCATGATTACCGATATTGGGTTTTATATTTTAAATCCTTATCAAACCAAGTATTTCTCTTACCAGCGAATTGGTTTTAGATACGAGTTAAATAAAGATTGGTTTGTAAACGGAACACTTAAAGTCCATTTTGGAACGGCAGACTATTTTGAATGGGGTTTGGGGTATAAATTTAAACGGTTTAAAAAATGAAAAAGCTTCAAAAATTTCAAATTTTGATAGTATTTCTGCTTGTATTATCAGGCTGTCGCAAAGATCAATGGAATGACTGTTTTCAAGGAACAGGAAAGGATGTAACTGAGACAAGATTATTAGGCTCGTTTAGCAAAATTACCATTGGAGAAAAATTTGATATCATATTGGTTCAGGATACCACGCAACCTGAGCAGGTAAAGATTACAGCCGGAGAGCATATTATTAAACAACTTGTAACCGAAGTAAAAAATAATACACTTACCATTAAAGACCATAATACTTGCAATTTTGTAAGAAGTTATAATCGAAAAATAGTTATTGAAATTCGAGTGAAATTTTTGGATAATATTGAACTCTTTTCTGTTTCAAATTTTACCGCGCCTGATACTTTGCATTTTGAACTTAAAACGGTTAAATTAAAAAACTTAGGGTTGGGCAATGTAAACCTTAAGATAAATGCTGGCATATTGGATGTTCAAAGCATTAATTCAGGGAATATTTTTTTAGAAGGCTTTGTTAATGTTTTAAGTTGCAGTATTGAAGAAGTATCAGTATTGGATGCTCGTAAACTTCTATGTGATGATGTTTATCTTGATAGCCACACACCCTTGGATTGTTTTGTAAATCCTAAGAATATTCTGAAGGTTAACATATTTAATAAAGGAAATGTATTTTATGTTAACAAACCGCCAAATTGTGAACTTACAGAACAAAGAGGAACCGGGCAACTGCTCAAGCTATAAAACTGCCTTATTTAGTAGTTATAAAATCACGAAACCCTTGTGGTAAAAGAGATGTAACAATTACTGAAGTTACCTTAGCTAATGCAGGCCCTTTATAGCACCAATTTAAGAATTCATCTAAGTTCCTTTCTTCTCCTTCAGCAATAATTTCAACACTCCCGTCATGTCGGTTTTTTACATTACCTTTTATGTCAAATTCTATAGCCTTTTGACAGGTATTTGCCCTAAAATATACACCTTGAACTCTACCGTATACTTCAATCTTAATGGTTTTCATTTAGCAATGAAACATAAAGGTTTTCATACATGGGTACAATGTTTTGGGTACTAAACTGCAGAGAATGGTTACGAGCATTCTCCCTAAATTTCTCCAGATTAGTGTTCGATTCTAAAATATCTAAGGTGTATTTTGTCATGGCATCTGTATCACCTACATTGGCAATATAGCCTGAGTAACCATGCTTATTTAGTTCCGGCATTCCACCTGTATTGGTGCAAATTACGGGAACCCCGCAAGCCATTGCCTCCAAAGCGGCTAATCCAAAACTTTCGGTTTCTGATGGCATTAAAAACACATCGGCTATAGAAAGTAATTTTTCAATAGCATCCTGTTTGCCTAAAAAAAGCACATGTGATGTAATACCCAAGTTGGTACACATTTGTTCCATAGCTCTTCTTTCAGGGCCATCTCCGGCCAATATCAACTTAGCGGGTTTTGCTTTTAATACATTATTAAAAATGGTGATAACATCCTCAATCCGTTTTACTTTTCTAAAGTTGGATGTGTGCATTAATACAAACTCATCAGGCGAAGCAAAAGCATTTCTGTAACTATGATTGGTTTGTCTATTATATTTTGATAAGTCAATAAAGTTAGGGATGACCTCAATAGGTTTATTTATTTTAAAGAACTTGTAGGTGTCATCCCTTAAGCTGGCAGAAACTGCAGTAACTGCATCACTTTGATTTAGGGAATAGGAAACTACCCCTTCATAATTCGGATCTTTTCCTACCAAAGTTATATCAGTTCCATGCAATGTTGTTATTACCGGAATACGAATGCCATTAATATCTTTTAATATTTTTTTTGCCATAATGGCCGCAGCGGCATGCGGTATAGCATAATGAACATGCAATACATCCAACTTAGCACTTTGTACCACCTCCACTATTTTTCCTGTAAGAGCAAGCTCATAGGGTGGATATTGGAACAACGGATATGTAGAAACTGTAACTTCATGATAAAATAGGTTTTGTGAAAAATAATCAAGGCGAGCCGGTTGGTCATAGGATATAAAATGAACCATGTGGCCCTCGGAGGCCAATATCTTCCCAAGCTCGGTTGCCACTACACCACTTCCACCAAAGGTGGGATAACATACAATTCCAATATTCATTTATTAAGCAAAGATATTTGCTTTAATGCATAACACAGTGCAATGTATAATGGTTTTTTTCAAACTTTTAATAAGGAGATAATAAAAAAATCCCATCCTTTCTCAAGAACGGGATTTTACCTAAACCTATGAAAACGTATATGAGTAAAAAAATGTACTTTTCAACACTATTCTTACACTATAAAAGACTGATTGAGACATAAAATAGTTGCATTAATATGATATAAAATATTTATATCGCTGAAAAAGAGGTTTTTAAATTTATTGAAACTAAACAGCGATAACCGAAGTAATAGATGGGATGGCTTTTTTTAAGCTATCTTCTATTCCGGCTTTCATTGTAAACCTGCTCATTGTGCATGTACTGCAAGTTCCTAATAATCTTAATTTAACAACCATATCGGTTGATACGTCGATAAACTCCACATCACCACCATCCGCCTTTAAATAAGGCCTTACCGAATCTAATGTTGACTCGATTTTTGCTCTTAAATCTTTTCCGGTTTCTATCATGGATATGTTTGGCAAATATAACTCTTTTTAAGGCTTGAAGCCGCAGCCAATATTGAATTTAAGATAAACCTCCATAGCATTGCTGAATTGCTTTTCAGATAGGTCGTAAATAGTGTTTAACCTTGCCACTAAACTCATATTATCCCAAAGTTTTTGTTCATACATTAATCGCAGCATTACCATTTTGCGGTATTGTATATAATCACCGGGGTATTCACGGCTCTTACTCAGATAGTAGGGTTCACCCAAAGGAGCAACATACTGATGAGCATCCCAATAGTTTAACATAATCCCAAAATTTTTCATTCCTAAAGTTAGGGCTACATATTGTCCGGTCCCATCAAAAAACGAGTCACATTTTGTTGGTGATAAATCTTCATAAAAGGTCAGATATCCTTGAAAATCTATTTTATCTATTAGTTTACCTGGTCTTCTTTGGGTTATTTTGGTGCCGTAAGCAAAATTAAACTGAGTTCTAATATTTTTATGCGGTTCTGAATATATTTCACCACCCAAGTGTCTTCCGGTTATTTGAACAGGGAAACTCCATTTAAAATTAGTTTTATCAATAACATTCACATCACCACTAAAACCAACAGTAAATTGCTCTTGAGTAGTAGACGTTCTGTATATCATTTTTTCCCAATCCAGCCAGGTGTCGTAACTTAGTCGTTTATATTTCCCTTTTACCTGAAGGCCATTTTCAATGCGCTTGTCAATAAAATTTTCCATGGCATACATGGGTTCAAGCAGTTTATGATCCAAACTTCCGTCTAAGGTGCCAAAATTTACCTTTACATTTTTATTGGTATAGGAGAGGGTATAAGTTGGAATTAACGTTCTGAAATTGGTATTGCCAAAATCTTTTTGAAGAAAGAAACCCGCTTTAAAACTGATATTTTTGTTGTAACGATAAAAGGCTGACGGCCAAACTTGCGTGCCTGCCCAAGTGGCTCCCTGCTCTATATCACTCCTATACTCGGTATTACGAATATAATTTACATTATCAACCAAAATACCAAATTTTGAATTTGTTGATATTAAACTGTCAGAATTTGCGTTAGATAAAAGTGAATTATCGAGTTGAGCTTGGCTATTGAAGCCAGCCAACAAGAATGATATCAGTATTAAAATGTTTTTCAAGTGGATGTGGCGACAAATATAGAATATTTAAATTTGTACTTTAAAGGCTGACTTTTTTTTGGAATACTATTTGCAAAATCATAATTAATGAAAATGAAAAAGCTAATTATTTTATCTGTAGCATTTGTTTTAAGCAGTTTTGTAATACCGCAAAATCGCGAACAAGAAACTGAATCTTTGGCAACACCGCATAGGATGCTGTCAAATAATGCTTTTACTTATGGAGAAGAGCTAAATTACCGCGTGCATTATGGAATTATTAACGCTGCCAAAATTAAAATGAAAGTAGATGACGAGTCAGTAGAAGTGCATGATCGTCAAACCTACCATTTGATTGCAGATGGTAAAACACTTAGCACCTTTGACTGGATGTTTAAAGTTCGCGACAGATTTGAATCTTACATGGACATGGAATACATGGCTCCTGTAAAGTATTTTAAATCAGTAAAAGAAGACAATTATAGCGATGTAGACCTTGTGTTTTTTGATCATGACAAAAAGAAAATTAAAGGCAAAAAAAAGAATATGGATTGCCCCGCATATGTTCAGGATATAATAGGTGCTGTATATTATGCCAGAACCATCGATTTTAATGCCGCTACCAAAGGTCAAAAATTTCCAATCGATATTTATTTGGATCAGGAAATTTATAATTTGGAGTTTAAATTTTTAGGAAAGGAAACCATCAAAAGTGATATAGGAAAAGTAAAATGTATCAAAATTAAGCCTAAGGCGGTAGCCGACCGTGTGTTTAAAGATGATGAATCTATAACTCTTTGGGTGAGTGATGATGAGAATAAAATTCCAATCCGTATCGAAGCTACTTTGGCAGTTGGCTCATTAAAGGTAGATTTAACAAGCTATAAAGGGTTAAAAAATTCCTTTAGTGCCAAGGTAAAATAGAGTTTAATTTTTATAAAGTTTTTGAAGTTTGGTATATTTAAGCCAAACGTATTTAGCATCCATTCGGGCTATATCAAATCCGGCCTTCCTATCCATAAAACCGAGAAGAAAAAAATATTCCTTAATAAACCTAAAAAAGGTTTTTAAAATAATTTGAGGTGTATTTATTTTCTTCTGTTTTTCAAACATAGCTTTGGCTGCAATGCTTGAAAATTTTTCGGTTTGATTTTTCAAATCTTCAAATCCATTCATTGTGTAATGCAACAGATTTCCTTTTAAATGAAATGTTTTACAGCCTTGGTTTAGAATAAATTTATCATGAGGATTTTCGCCACCCCATTTACCGTTTCTGCTATCCCAAAGTCTTAATTTTTTATCAGGATACCATGCACCGTGCCGTATCCATTGCCCGCCATAATTATTCAGGCGGTTCATTCCGTAGGCATCGTATTGCCAATTGTGTTTTACTTTTCTTATAGATTCAATAAGTTCAGGACTTAATTCTTCATCGGCATCTAAAGATAAAATATACGGTGAGGAGACAAAGGTAATGGCACGATTTTTTTGTTGAATATGTCCATCAAATTTGTTTTGAAAAACCTTTGCACCAAGGTCAGAAGCTATTTGACAGGTTTTATCGGTGGAAAAGGAATCAAGAATCACTATCTCATCACAGACCTGTAATAGCGAACGAATGCATCGGGCTATTTTTTCCTCTTCGTTAAATGTGATAACAACACCTGAAAGTTTTACCTCGTTCATTTTTGCAACGCAAAACTACAAAACTTACCTTTGCCGCAATGGGAAAAAACAAACTGGCCCGATTTGAACAAAATCTTACCTTTAAAAATATGGTGCAACTGCCGGAAAGTATGGCAGGTAAATGGAGTGATTTTTTTGAAAACAATAAATCAATAACACTTGAACTGGCTTGCGGACATGGGGCTTACACCGTTGGATTAGCGCGATTATTTCCAGAACGGAATTTTATAGGCATTGACCGCAAAGGAGCCAGAATGTGGAAAGGAGCAAAAACAGCTATTGAAGAAAATTTGGACAATGCCGCGTTTATGCGAATTCAAATAGATCATTGTGCAGAGCATTTCGGACCGAATGAAGTGGATGAAATTTGGATAACCTTTGCCGACCCCCAGCCCAATAAAGACCGTAAAAAACTAACGCATCCAATGTTTTTAACCCGCTATAAGCAGTTTTTAAAACCCAATGGAATTATTAACCTAAAAACAGATGACGACCATTTATATGAATACACGCTTGATTTGATAAAGGAAAAAAAATATAAGCTTTTAGAAAATAAAAACGATATATACAATTGGGAGGATATAACAGAAGAACTAAAAATAAAAACCTATTACGAACTGAAATGGCTGCAAATTGGCAAAACCATTAAATATTTGAAATTTAGGATTTAAAAATAGGAAGTATTTACAAGCCCCTTTCCTTCTTTATTTCGTTGTAGGCTTGCTGAATTTTTTTAAACTTTTCTTCGGCGGCCTTTGTTTCTTCAGGGCTTTTGCTAGCGTGTTTATCAGGATGGTGCTGACGAGCTAATTTTCGGTAAGTGGTTTTTATTACATCATCAGTAGCTGAGCTTTCTAATCCTAACGTTTTGTAATGGTCTTCGCGTTTATAATAAGTTGTTTGTTGACGAGACCCACCTGTATATTCTTCCCAATATTGGCGGTTATAACTACCAGTAAATTTACCCTTAATGGTTTCAAAATCCCATTGTGTGAGGTTTATATAGGTAGCGATGTTTTGAATAATACTAAGTTCATTTTGACTTATGCTTCCATCCGCTTTGGCAATGCCAAATAAATAATGAATCAGTTTTACCCTTTCTGTTTGAATCATGTTTTGACGAATACTCACGCATGCATTTTCCCAGCGTATTATTTCGCCCTGCAAAATATCCCGCAATACCAGCATATCGGCTTTGGTTTTATTAAGTCCAAAATTTTGTTTGTAAAGTTCCTTTACAAATTCAAGTTCATTTCGGGTTACAGAGCCATCGGCTCGAAGCACCGCTGCTGTAAGCACCAAAAATGAATGGCTGAAATCACCACCGGTTCGGGTACTGGCTCTAAACACAGGCTCCTCGTCCACATTTGTAGTGGTTACACTCATGTTTTCTATAAAAGAACCCAATAGATACCCTAAAATAGCTCCGGGAAACTTGAAAAATAAAAAACCTATTAATGCAAAAAGAAATTTAATCACCGGCCTGCTTTAAAAAGAAATCAGAATATTTAATCATGATGGGGGCTAACATTAAATCCTGAATTACAAAAACCCTTTTGTCATTATCCAGCGTGGCATTAAATCGCGATGGGTCATAAGCCAGTTGATTGCCCTTATTATCATATATGCCGTGGTCTTTTTCAGAAGATGTTCTATTGTAAATGGTAAGTTTATAGGATTTATTTTTTTTATCGGAAAGGGTAATAATGCATACAGGTACCGATTTTTTTATACTATCAATTTGAGCTGGTGTTAAGTTGATATACCCTTCACATGTTTTATTAACAAACATTCCAAAATAGGATTTTACCGCTGCATAATTCAATGTTCCTGTTGGAGCATTTTGCGAAGCTGAAATATCAAAATCGTTGGTGTTTCCTTTTCTTTTTACTGTAAAAGATTCACTGCCTTTTGCAGGATAATTCACATCCACCATCATCACCTCTTCAGGTTTATAGTCAAAAATAACTTTGCTCACCCATTCGTTTTCAGCCACCGGATATCGGGTGCTTAAAAAACCATCAAATCCCGGTATATGCGTAATGTAAGGGTCTTTACTTCCCTCCAAATACATATACGTTCCGGTCATATCGCTGGTTGGGTTGCCTACATAATATACTTTCTCTAACTTGCCTTTTACATATAATTCAACTTTGGTAGCCATAGTAGCCATACTGGAAATAACATTTTGCCGGGCAGGCAATGGCACGGGCCCTTGAACTCGAATTTTCTTTACCGTTTCCAATAAAAAAAACTCCATAAAGGGTTTTGAAACTTCATAGTTGCCATTCACATACCAAATATTGTTTTTCTTTTCCAAAAGAACATTTCCGTCCGTTTTGTTGGATATAAATATTTTGGTAATGTTTTCGGTGTTTTCCACTGCAAAGTCGGATTTACTTTTATCAGAAGTTCCGGTTCCTTTTGGTTTTAAAAAAAACCAGGCGGCTATTCCGGCTATAAGAAGTATTAATATGAATAATTGTTTTTTTTGCATCTACAAATATTAGGGCTTATTGCGCTATTGGCGGGATTTACTTTTTAAAAGGGAATTATCATTTAAGCAATGCACGCCATTCAGCTATTGCTTTTTCGTCTTGTTTTTTAAAATCATCATTTTCGGCTTGGGCTGCCAGTTGCATGCTGCGTTCAGCAAGTACCACAGCTTCTTTGTATCTGCCAAGTTTTGCCAAAATCATTGCTTTATGTCTTAAAATCCAAAATTGCTCATTATTTATCAGGGCCTTATCAATCCATTCTAAAGCTTTGTTAAGGTCTTTATCATTTTCAAGGTAATAAACGGCTGCTTGATAATACGTGGCTTGGCTCACCCCTTTCATTTTATCATCAATTTCGGCCAATACTTTTTTATCTGTATCCATTTTTAGATTTATTTTAATCAAGGTATGGTCCCATTTTATTTCAAGATTGCAGGCATTAGCCGTAATATCCGAAACTTCAATAGCCATGGTTTCAATTTTGTGGTTCAATATAATAGGCTTTACATTAAACCTTACCAAGTCATCTGTTTCTTTATAGTCTTTTCCTACACCCCAATATGAGGTAGCAGTATGAATAATGATCGTCCATTCATCCTTGCCCGGTATGGTATACAAGGTATATTCTCCAGCCGGAACCTCATGTCCTTCAAGGGTTACATCGTCTTTAAATTTTATTTTGGTGCTGGCATTAGCACCTGTGCGCCACAATTTGCCATAAGGAACCAAATCGCCAAAAATAATACGGTCTCTTACACTGGGTCTACTGTAATCAATTGTAATTTCATTAAACCCTATTTCGTGCGTTAATACGCAATGCGGGCTTAATTTTGGGGTAGTAATTTGTGCCATTGACAAACCAACAAGACACAAAACAAGGGCTACCGTAAAAGCTAATTTCAGCTTTATCATTTTGTTTTAAAATTTAAAGTGCAAATTTATTATGATTGCATATATAAACTAAGTCTTTTAAAGGAAATATTTGAGGCTTTGGTCAGTGGATCTAAATTTTTATTCGGAATAGAATGATAAATGATCACATTTATCAATAGTAACTAAAAAGGGTAAAGTTAAAATTTTGCATGTGTGCTTTGCGAGGTTTTATTGTTGTAATACGTTTAAAAAAAAAGTGCCAACTATCCATATCCAAATAAGAAACCTTTAAAATTATTCAAGTAACACCAATTCAATTTTATAACTCAATACCCAATTCCACATTGTAAATTTGCGGCCCTGAAAAATACTACTCTTTTTGTCCATTTATCCTTGTTTATGGTAGCGTTGCTTTATGCGGCCACCTTTACCATAGCCAAAGAAATTATGCCTCAATGGTTGCCTTCGGAAGCTTTTGTTTCGTTAAGAATTATAATAGCTGGATTTATATTTTTTGTTATTCAAATACTATTTATCCGCGAAAAAATTACCGACCGGCAAGATTTAAAAGGAGTGTTTATATGCACCCTATTTGGTACACTGTTCAATATGCTTTTATTTTTTAAAGGATTAAGCTATACCCAGCGCATAAACGGGGCGGTCCTCATGATGTTTACCCCTATTTTCACTGCCATTATTTCTGGGGTGGTATTAAAAGAAGGGTTTGGTTTTTTGAAAGTTGCGGGGCTGGCAATTGCCACCCTTGGAGGTATATTTTTGATTGGTGGATTTGCACTTAATTTTAGTCAAAAAACAGTTTGGGGTGATTTGATGGTTACCGCTAATGCCATTTTGTATTCGGTATATTTGGTAAAAGTAAAATCGTTGATGCGGAAATATAATCCGCTTACGGTTTCCACGTATACTTTCGCTATGGGTAGTATTTTAGTATTGCCGTTTGGCTTTCATCAGTTGGTTACAACCAATTTTTCAAGCTTTCCAAATCAAATATGGCTTGGGATAGCGTTTGTAATAGTTGGCACTACGTTTTTCACCTACCTGCTAAATGCCTGGGCACTAAAACACGCCAGCCCATCATTGGTAGGCTCTTATATTTATTTACAACCTGTTTTGGCTACCGTTATTGCCGTATTAGCAGGAAAAGAAATGCTTACCCTCGAAAAAGTTATTTTTGCGGTGCTCATTTTCATGGGTGTATATTTAGTAAACCAATCCAAAAAACAAAATGCTTAAATCCATGACCGGCTATGGTAGTGCCGAAACTACTAGCGATAAATATATTTTTAAAGTAGAACTAAAATCGCTTAACGGCAAGTTTTTGGAACTTCACTTAAGGCTTCCAAAATTATTTAGTGATAAAGAAATACTCCTTCGAAATCATATCAGCACCAAAATGGTTCGGGGTTCGGTTAGTGTTTTTATAAACCTTGAAAAGCAAAAAGGGTTGGCGCAAGAGCCCATTAGTATTAATAAACCTTTAGCCACCGAATATTACAAAACATGGAAAGAACTGGCTGATTCATTGGGAGCCAATGACAATGATATTTTTAAGGCTGTAATGACAATGCCCGAAATTATGAAGCAGGATGAACAAGGTTATGGAGAGGTGGAATGGGAACAGTTGTTAAAAACCTTTGAACTGGCATTTAATAATCTGGAAACCTTCAGAAAGGAAGAAGGAAAAGCGTTACAAATTTTATTAACCAATCACTGTTTGGCCATCGAAGAATTGATACCTATTGTGGAAGAGTTGGAACCGGAGCGAATGGAAATAACCAAACAAAGGCTTCAAAAAAACTTGAAGGATTTAATAAATAAAGAAGGATTTGATCAGAACCGTTTTGAGCAGGAAATAATTTATTATCTCGAAAAATTGGATATTACCGAAGAAAAAAATAGACTTATTTCGCATTGTCGCCACTTTTTGGCTACCCTGAAAGAAGAACAAAGCGGCCGAAAATTAAACTTTATAGCACAGGAAATAGGACGAGAAATAAACACTATGGGCTCCAAAGCCAGCCACGCAGGCATGCAAAAAGCCGTGGTAAAAATGAAAGAAGAATTAGAAAAAATAAAAGAACAGGTTTTAAACGTTTTATAATGTATTGCTCTAGCAATTAATAAAAAGTATTATTGGAAAAGTTAATCATATTTTCAGCTCCATCGGGTTCAGGAAAAACCACTGTTGTCCATCATTTGCTTAAAGAAATGGGCAACAATCTGGGATTTTCAGTATCAGCCACCACCCGAAAAAAAAGACCTAACGAAACAGAAGGAAGAGATTACTATTTTTTGGAAGAAGAAGATTTTAGACAAAAACTGGCCGCCAATGAATTTTTAGAATCTGAAGAAGTCTATAAAGGATTGCTTTATGGAACGTTGGTGTCAGAGGTTGACCGGGTTTGGGCAGAGGGAAAAGCCATTGTATTTGATGTAGATGTTCAGGGAGGATTGAATATTAAAAAATTATACGGAGATAAAGCCTTGGCCGTTTTTTTAAGGCCGCCATCCATAGATGTATTAATGGACCGACTGAGAAAACGCGACACCGAAGTTGAGCATCATTTACAGGAACGAATTGATAAAGCAACACACGAGTTAGGATTTGAAAAGGAATTTGACAAGGTAATTATAAACGACCATTTAAGAACAGCACTTGACGAGGCTGAAAAAACCGTTATAGAATTTTTAGAAAAGAAATAGGTTAATATTTTGTGCAGGTTAATATTTTGTCATATCTTTGTTAGCTTCTGTCTTTTCAGACAATCAAATCATGAAAATAGGACTTTATTTCGGATCGTTTAACCCAATTCACAATGGACATTTAATAGTAGCTCAATTTATGCTTAACCAAGCAGGATTGGATGAAGTTTGGTTTGTTGTGTCTCCGCAAAACCCTCTAAAATCAGCAAAAGATTTATTTCCTGAATCAGATCGTTTGGAAATGGTAAAACTAGCTATTGGCCAACACAGCAAAATTAAATGTTGCGATATAGAGTTTAATTTAACTCGTCCGTCTTATACCGCCAATACCCTAAAAGCTTTGGGAACTAAATATCCCGACCACGAATTTGAATTAATTATGGGTACCGATACCCTGCAACATTTAGACAAGTGGAAAGATTATGAGCATATTTTGATGAACTACAAAACTCTTTCATACCAAAGAGAAGGCTCTACAGGTGGTGAATTTGCAAAAAATCAAAAAGTAAAAATTTACAAAGCTCCTGCTATTCAAATTTCAGCAACGTATATCAGAGGATTATTAAGAATGAATAAATCGGTAAGATATCTCATTCCTGAAGCGGTAAATGAGTACCTTATATCTATTACTTCATTGGAAGAAATGGTTTCAGCCTAAATTTTAGGAGGCTCCCAAAGTTCCAGTTTGTTGCCTTCCGGATCTATAATCCAGGCAAATGTTCCAAAGTCATCCTCTATCATTTCACCAATTATTTCAATGCCTTCATTTTTTAAAAGGCTTACTAGTTCTTTTAGGTTTTCAACCCTAAAATTAATCATAAATTGCTTATCGGAAGGTTCAAAATAAGTGGTGTCAGCCTTAAAAGGATTCCAAACATTATATCCTGGTTGCTTTGAATTAGTTTCATCGCCCCAATTAAGTTGGGCTCCCCAACTTTCTGATTCAATACCTAAATGGATCTTATACCATTCTCTGATTTTTTCGGGGTTGTTTGCTTTAAAAAAGATACCACCCAATCCAGTTACTCGTTTCATTTGCACTTGCAAAGTTTTTTATCAATATAAATTTTATCGTGCTGCTTACCTTTCAGGTAATAACATCCACCTTCTTTACCCTTGTAAATGTTTTTCCCCTTGTAGGTTCCACCAGGTTTATGCCTTTCTTGCAATGTGGCTGCTATTATAAAAAAGGCTAAAAATAATAGAATTGTATTTTTCATAATATGAACAAACTAAGTCAAAATTATCCTATTTAGCAATAACCTGTTTTTTCATCCGGAAAGGAATTGAGTTATAAAACCCAACAGAGTTAGTGTAAAATAGTTAATATTGTAGTCAGAAGTAAACCCCTTATTTGCGGTAAATGCCATTCATTCAAAATCTTTTAGAAAAAAGCAAAAACCTCCAATTCAATAGGAATATTAGTGCGAAAAGAGGTCATGAGGTTCAACTGAAAACGCTTAAAAAGTTGATTCAAAAGGCTCAATTTACGGAGTTTGGAAAGGCTCATAATTTTGAACAAATTTTAGATTCAGAAAATCCTCATGAAAGCTTTAAACAGGCCATTGCAGCGGGTGATTATCTTAAAATGCTGCCGTGGTGGGAACGTTCAAAAAATGGCGAACCAAATATAACCTGGCCGGGGAAAGTAAACTATTTTGCGGTGAGTAGTGGAACCACGGATAATAGCAGTAAGTATATTCCGGTAACCAAAGAAATGCAGCGGGCCATACAAAGAGGAAGCTTGAGGCAAATAGTATCTATAGCTCGAACCGATGTCCCCAAGGATCATATAGTAAAAAACTGGCTAATGATGGGCGGCAGCACCGAGTTGGAGTATAATGGTATTTGTTATTCGGGCGATTTAAGTGGCATAACCACTGGCAGAATTCCGTTGATGTTTCAGAGAATAAGTAAGCCCGAAGCCGATATTAAACAGGAACGTGACTGGAACGAAAAAATCCAAAGAATGACCCGTGAGGCGGTAAATTGGGATGTAGGAATTATAGCAGGAGTGCCAGCTTGGGTTCAAATGCTTTTTGAAAATATTTTAGACCATTACAAAATTTCGAATATTCATGAAATTTGGCCCAATTTAGAGGTTTATATTCATGGTGGAGTTTCGTTAAAGCCATATAAAAAAAATATAGATAATCTGCTTGGCCGACCTATAAAATATTTCGAAACCTATTTGGCATCCGAAGGGTTTATGGCGTTTCAACACCGCGAAAATGCGAGTGGTATGAGGCTTTTGTTTCGCAATGGGGTTTATTTTGAGTTTATTCCTTTTAACGATAAAAGTTTTAATGGAAATGGTGATTTGGTGGGTAATCCAAAGGCACTTTCACTATTGGAAGTAGAGGAAAAAACCGAATATGCATTGCTTATTAGCACTTGCTCCGGAGCTTGGCGATACTTAATTGGTGATGTTATTCGCTTTACCAATCTTAAAAACTGTGAAATAGAAATAACCGGCCGAACCAAGCATTTTTTAAGCCTTTGCGGCGAGCATTTAAGTGTAGATAATATGAACCATGCCCTTGAATTAACTAACCAAGAACTTGGGTCAGATTTAATTGAATTTACAGTATCCGGAATTCCCCATCCCGATGGTTACTTTGCCCATCATTGGTATATTGGTTATGATGGAAATGCTTTAGATTCGCTTGCAGTAAAAAACACGCTCGACAAACATTTAAAAATGCTGAATGATGATTACAGGGTGGAGAGATCCGCTGCCTTGCGCGATATATTTGTTGATTTAGTTCCCAACCATCTTTTTATAGCCTGGATGGAAAAAAATGGTCATTTGGGAGCTCAAAACAAATTTCCAAGAGTAATGAAAAATGAAAAACTTGCCGATTGGAAATCATTTGTTGGTCAGAACTCAACTTCGGTCAATAATTCTTAAAAATTCGTTTACCTACCAAATAGGTTGGCTCACCTACTTTTGGCAGGGGATTGCCTAAAAGCGCTTTGTTGGCACTTCTTTATAGCGGTAAATTTGTGCCATAATATTTAATAAAATGACAACGGAAGAAACAAACAATCAAGGTGAAAACATGCCTTTCACGCCCAAAAATTATAAAGAAGGGCGAATTATTTCGGGATTAATACTAGTAGCAGTGGGCTCAGTATTTTTAGCTAAACAGATGGGAACAGTATTTCCTAATTGGTTATTTACTTGGCCTGTATTATTAATAGTAATTGGTTTTTTTATTTGGGGCCAAACATAATTTTAAGCGAGGTGGCTGGTGGATTGTAAGTTTGGTTGGAACAGTATTTTTGATTGATAAACTTACACCGGGGATTAATATTAGTCATCTTTTTTGGCCGGTTTTAATAATAATAGTTGGGCTCGTATTTATTTTTAAACCCAAACGAAAATGGAATGGTCAACATTGTAAAACAGAATGGAAAGAAAAAATGAAAAACCACTATACAGAATACACCGAAAGAGGAAATCCTGATGATTATATGGAATCTGTTTCCATTTTTGGTGGAGTAAAAAAAAACATAATTTCTAAAAATTTTAAGGGTGGAGAAATCGTTTGTATTTTTGGTGGCTCCGAAATAAACCTGATGCAAGCCGATATTAATGGAAGAGTGGTTTTGGAAGTGGTTCAGGTTTTTGGTGGAACTAAGTTGATTGTGCCAGCTCATTGGAGTGTTTTATCAGAAGAAATGGTTGCCATACTTGGTGGCATTGAAGATAAAAGGCCTCCATATGTTGGAAACACAGTCGATGACACAAAAGTGCTTGTAATTAAAGGTACCAGTATTTTTGCCGGAATTGATATTAGAAGTTACTAATCTCTTTATAATAACAACCCTATGAACTGGTATATTGCAAAATTGGTTTTTCAAATACTACTAAAAAGGAGGCTGGCATAACCCGATTAATCACTCTAAATAATAAAAGTTATCGTATAATTGTGTAAACTTTCCAAGTAATGAATCTAATACTGATAATTATAGCCTGTGTTTTTTTGATTCTTTTTGGGATACAAGTTTTTCTAATTTTTTTAATCTATAAACAAAACCAACCTATGTCAAATTATCCATTACCGGTTTACCATTTCATTGTGGAATGGGGCGGTTCACGTATCGGTTTTACCGAAGTTTCAGGTTTAGATATATTTTTTGAACCTATAAAGTACAGAGAAGGAGTATCTCCTGTAGAAAGCTCAATAAAAATGCCCGGTTTAATTAAGTACAATAACATTACGTTAAAACGAGGTATTGTTCAAGGTGATAATGAATTTATGCAATGGATGAAAACAAAGCAAATGAGCACTATTGAACGCAGAGATATTGTTATTAAACTTTTAGATGAGCAACACACCCCTATTATTACCTGGAGAGTTCAAAATGCATTTCCGGTAAGATATTCAGGTCCGGTATTAAATTCAAATTCTAACGACGTGGCAATGGAAGTATTGGAACTTGCCCATGAAGGAATTGATATAATGAATTAATAGGAAATACATCTTAAATAGTGCTTCAAATCAAGTGAAGCTGTGACGGCTGTCATTGAGCTGTAACCAAAGGTGTAATAGCTTTGCCCTATAATTATTACATCATGAAAAACAGGTCGTTTACTTATGGATTATTAGCATTTCTGGTAATTTCATTTACCAGTGTTTTTGCGCAAAAAGGCGTTTGGGTGCCAGCAGGTGGAGATATTGAAGGATTTCAATTAGCAACGGGTATTTATCAAAACAATCTTTATGTATCAGCTATGGATTACAAATCCGGGATGCCCAAAAGCTATATCAAAAAATTTAACGGGGTTGTTTGGACAACCTTAGCTGAAATCGGCGGATTTAATAACTCTATCAGCGTCATGAAAGAATACAACGGGGAGCTATATGTTGGCGGACAGTTTATGGAATTTGAAGGAATTACTAATGCCAATGGTCTCGTCAAATGGAATGGCTCAAAATGGTCGGCAGTTGGTGCAGGTTTTGACAAAGCATCTTTTGCCCAAATAAGAGCTATGGAGGTATTTAATAATAAACTTTATGTTGGCGGTGGATTTGATAGCATTGCCGGTATTAAACTTAAAAATCTGGCTGTTTGGGATGGAACCAACTGGACTGCGGGTCCTACTTGTAAGTATGATTCGGGCAGATATTCCATAGTTCAAAGTTTAAAGGTATTTAACAGCAGCTTATTTATTGGCGGTACGTTTGAAAAAGTAAATTCTGTAAGCTGTAAAAATGTGGCTCGATTTGACGGAACAACTGCTTATTCATTAAGCAATGGAACTACGAATGGCACCAATTCAGAGGTGGCAGGTTTTGAGGCCTTTAAAAATGAACTTTATCTGTATGGCTACTTTTCAATGTTGGATACTATCCCAGTTAATGGGATAGCAAAATGGGATAATTCGCTTATTAAAAAATTAACAAAACAACCCACAGGCAGTATTCAGTCAATGAAAACTTTGGGTGATAACTTATACAGTTGCGGTGCCGGCTGGAACTCAAATGTTGAATTTTTTGATGGCAGTAATTGGGATGTGGCTGGGCAAACAAAACTTGTAGGCGAAGGAGCTAAATTGGAAGTATATAAAAACCGTCTTTATGTATTTGGTGGTTTTATATCATCCGATTCATCTTCTTTTGTTTTTGCAGGTTCAGCTATGCTTATTGATGAAAGTGATGCTTGTAAAGTGGAAGGAGTGGTATTTTTGGATAGTGATAAATCCTGCACAAAAAACAATGGCGAAAAAGGTATTCCGAAACGAATTGTAGAAATAAAACCAATTGGTTTAAAAATATTTACCGATAGCATTGGTTATTTCAGTTTGTTTTTAGAAAAAGGAAACTACTCCGCCAAGGTACTTCCTTACCCATATTACTATAAAACATGTACCGATTCCATTGCATTTTCATTTACCAATAAAGGCGAAAAAACCGATACTCTGTTTTTGGGCTCGTATGTAAAAGATACCGTATTTGACGGCAGTGTAAAAATTACCTCAGGCAATGCCCGTCCAGGTTTTGGAATTAGTTATACCTTAAATATTGGCAACGTTGGAACTGCATCACAAAATTGCACATTACGAGTGGTGCTTGATAATAATTTTACCTATTCATCAGTTAGTGGAACTGCTTATAGTCGCTATTCTTCTAATGTAATGGAATGGGATATTAAACCATTAGGAGTAAAGCAAACTATAAAACTTGCTATAAATGGAACTGTAAAAAGTGGAACAACTTTAGGCACTACCATGAAAACATTTGCAAGTATCATTGCAACATCAGATGCCAATATTAAAAACAACCTGGATTCAGCCGTTAATATTGTTCGGGGTTCATTTGACCCCAATGATAAACAAGTATTTCCGGCAGGAACAGGAACCAATGGATTTGTTGGTACCAATACCAAGCAAACCTTGCGCTACCATATTCGTTTTCAAAATACAGGAACTGATACTGCTTTTAATATTTTGGTAATTGACACCCTAAGCAGCAATGTAGATATTTCAAGTTTTGAGGAAGTAGGAGCTTCTCATCCCTATACCTATGAATTGCTTTCAGGCAATGTGTTGAAATTTACTTTTAATAACGTTTTACTCCCTGATAGCAATACCAACAAAGCACTAAGTAATGGTTATATTTCATTTAATATAAATCCTAAAAATGGATTAGCTGTTGGTTCTAAAATTAGGAACAATGCTGATATATATTTTGATTTTAATGAGCCGGTAAGAACCAATACCACCATTACTACCTTTGATAATGCCGCATCAATAAAACCGATAGTTACTGGGCAAAATAAATTGAAAATATACCCAAATCCGGGTTCAGGAATTGCCACAATTAAGCTTGGACAAGCTATTGGTTACAACGAAACTGTTGCGTTAGAAATTACAGATATTTATGGTAAAGTGGTATTGCAAACCAACTTAACCGATGATTCCTACAATTTGGATATTTCAGGATATATTAATTCCGTTTATATCATTAAAATAAGCCGAAGTACAGGTGAAACAGTTACCGGCAGATATATTAAAACCAATTAGTAATTTTGATTACCCAAACCTCAAAAAGTCAACTTTTAATAAAGCAAATATACGTCCGAATGGCATCTACCGCATGGGTGCGGCTGGGATCCAACAAAAGAGCGAACTGCAAAATTTTCATAACTATTTTTTAACCTGACGGTTAATTTATGTGAAAATTTTGCAGTTGGTTTTGTTGGTGCCTTTTTTTGCTACTTTTTTGGGCAAGCAAAAAAGGAGATAAATAGTTTATCCTCAAAAACTAAAGTAGTTCATTAGAAAAATAAAGCAATTATATCCGCAAGGATTTGAGTAATATTATCCAAAACCTAGCATAAATTAGGCATAAAAAAAATTCAACCATAACCTCTTGTCACTTTTTTTCTTGATAAAAAAAGTAACCAAAAAAATCAAGCCAAAAATATGCTTCCTCCCGCAAATCTGGGTCGCGGCCCGCATTTTTGGCAACCCAGCTCGCGGCTAATTAAACCAAAGCTTTCGTATTAATTGATTCGGTAGGCCTTTTTGAGGTTAGACTAAATAGAAATAAAAACATCGCTTTTGGATGGTATGGCTTATGATATTAAAATACTGCAAACTATTTTAAAAAATTTGTTCCTATGAGGCTTTACTTATTAAAAAAAACTTTAAAAAAACTCAGATGGTGATTTGCCATCTGAGTTTTTTATCTACTAAACTAAATTTACTGAATATTAATTTTATAGATGGAAGTTATTTCACTTTTTGTAGTGGCTTTTAGGTAATAAATGCCCGGAATTACATTTCCTTTGATTTTGATTTTATAGGTCAAATCACTATGCTCCTCTATATCACAATCTAGTATCTGTCCTAAAAGGCTGTATAATTTGGCTTCCTTTAATTTGTTCATAGTTGTATTCTCAATAAAAAATACAGAACCATTTACTGGATTTGGGTAAACCTTTAATTCTAATGAATTTTTAAAGACAGAAATTTTTGAGGGACTTGTAAAGTATCTTACAAATGTGTCTGAGCCGCAAGTGTTAGTAACTACAAGTGAAATTTTGTATCCAGCCGTATTGGTTTTAAAAAGATGTGTTGGTGATTTTTGATTAGAAGTTATACCATCACCAAAATCCCATTTATAATTACAGTTATACTCACTAGTATTTAAAAATTTTATACTATTGCCATTTTGTAACGTATCAAAATAGGCAATTGGCTTGCAATTGTATATACCCGCCATTAAACAATCAGGGTATTCACTAAATTTAAATATTGCACCAAGTCTAAAATCTAAATCATGATAAGGATATGGAAAATAATCAATTATAGTGGTGTTTTCAAAATCAAAAATTGTATTGATATATGAAGTGTTATGCAACCATTTTAACTTATAGGTAGAATCGTATAGAGCAACTTTATTGAAAAATGTAAAAAATGAAGTGAAATTTTGCAAATCATCTCGTTGACGCTGATTTATTACGGTATCAGACGAAACTAAATTATAACTCTTAGACTTAGTATCATAAGGATACAGCACATAAAATCCTCTCTTGGTTTTCATCACATTTACAGGGGCAATTGAATCCTTCGAATTATGAAGTTGAAAAGCTGATTGATTATTAAAGCTAAGTTTAAGTAATAAATTTCTCCAAGGTAAATCGAAAGCTGGAGGAGTAATACTTTTATTAATTGCCCCAATAAAAGACTTACCATAAATGGATAAAGTATCTGTACAATAGATAACAGCTAAAATATCATTATCATTCTGGACTATTGAAGATAATATCGGGTCGGCAGAACCAAAATGTTCTATTGATTTAAAACTAAAAACAGGATTCATATTGCCCTGATTATCAAATTGAAAAAAAATGGAAAGTACATTTCCTGCCGCCAAATTTTCTTCTTTACTACTGTATTGAGCTATCGTTTTGTCAAATCTATCACTTAACAATATTATGGAATCTTGTCTTTTGGGATTATTAAAAAGAGTAAACCCTATCATGAAATTTATGGAAGGTATATCATGCTTAAAATAATATGGCCATCCAGAATTTATAATCCTTAACCAATCAATCTTCATGCTTTGTTGATTATAACTTAAAACATATGTCTTATTGGAGACAAGTGAATCACCAAAATGATTTGGTAATACTGTAGATTTGGCTTTAGCATAAAAAGAAAGTATTATCTTACTATTAAAATTAAATCTTCCTATACTAACTGTCATTAGATTTAAATTAAAATCAGAAGCAATAGAAAAAGGCGAGTGCATTAGTAAACATTTTGAAAGCAACTTACCATTTAAATCAAAAACCACAAGCCACTGCCGAAGCATTCTATTAGGAAATACAACTACTTCATTATAATTTTCAGGATTGAGCCTAACTGTATCTCCATATGTAGCCAAAATTGCACACATACTTTTTCTTTGTTCATCCATCTGGATGAATAATGCTCTGTTTATATAATTACTGCCAAATGGTTTGGCTATAATTGTTCTTTTAGCTACATCATAAGAAACAAAAACAAGTTGTGAGTTAAGCGTATCTTTATAGGTTGGTTCTTTCAGCCATTTTACATCTTCATATGAATCGTATTTGGCATCACCAACGCTATTTAATACATAATATAATTTTTTTCCATCAGTTACAAAACTTGAGTGGTTTGAACTTACTCGCTTGTTATCTGTACTTTTATCTGATCTAAAATTCTTTCTATATAGACCTGAATTATTATACTGATAATTAACTAAATAATCAGTTATCTGCTGAGCACCACTCGTAAATGCAATAACATTTAGAAGAAAAAGCAGTAATATATTTTTTGTTAAATTCATTATCATACAGACAATTTTTGCCAAAATCCCAAAATAAAAATATGGCCAAAACTTTAATTAATTTGTTGTGGGGTATTTAAATTGCAACTTTTAGTAATAACAAATATATAAACATTTGATTCCTAAATGTAACTAAACTATCCTTCCCAATTCTCAACCACCTCTTCTAATTCCTCGTACCATTGCGGACCGAATTTTCGAATAAGAGGTTCTTTTAAAAACATGTACAGAGGAACATTCAGCTCATCACCATACTTGCAAGCAGGGCTGCAAATGTCCCATTTGTTATAATTAAGAACTGTATAATCCCCATACACTGACGCTCGTATTGGGTATAGATGGCACGACATCGGCTTTTTAAAATCCGTTTTGCCAGCTTTATTTGCCTTTTCAATGGCACACTGGGTTATTCCATTTTCAAATACTACAAACACACATGCTCCGTCAGGTCGGCAGGTAGTTACCAGTTCGCCATCATCTGGGTCGGTTTCATAAAACCCATGTTTATTCAATAAAGCCAAACCATCTGCATCCATAAAAGGTTTTATGGACTCCAAATCATTTTGAATTAACGGGATTTCTTCTTCCACTAAAGGGGCTCCCCTATCGCCCGATACACAGCATTCGCCTTTGCATTTATCCAAATGACAAACAAATTTTTTTTCTAATATATCTTCAGATACAAGGGCTTGGCCTACAATAAGCATTTTTTTTAATATTTACTTGTTTGTCATGTCAAGGCACGAGACATCTCTTATCAGTTAATAGAGATTCCTCCTAACATCGGAATGACAAAAAACTATACCTCTACAATTCTTTCAAATAGTCAGCAAATCCCATTTTTTCTAAACGGGCAGCTTTCGCTTCCACTTCTTCCATCATGTTCTTTTTGTAGTCTATCATTTTATTAGCTAGTTCGGCATCAGCGGTGGCCAAAATTTGAACAGCCAGTAACCCGGCATTTTTTGCTCCGTTAATGGCTACCGTAGCTACCGGCACTCCAGGAGGCATTTGAACAATAGATAATAATGAATCCTCCCCATTTAAGTTACTTGATTTTACAGGTACACCAATAACAGGTAAATGTGTAAGAGAGGCTACCATTCCCGGCAAATGAGCGGCACCACCAGCACCGGCTATTATAACGCTAATATTTTTGGTGTGAGCAGTGGTGGCATAATCATACATGCGCTTGGCGGTGCGGTGTGCCGAAACCACCGTTAAATCATAACCTACACCAAAATGTTCCAAAACTAAAGCGGCTTCTTTCATTACCGGAAGGTCGCTATCGCTGCCCATTATTATTGCTACTTTCATATTTATTTTTAAAGGTTGGTAAATTTTAAACTCTGGTTTTTATCCAATTGGTACAATTTTTAACGTTTCTTTTATTTCTAAAGCTTTTATTATGGCATCTTCCAAGGTATCTGCCAATACGGTGTAATGGCCCATTTTACGGCCCGGGCGGGTTTCATTTTTTTTGTATAAATGCAAATAAAATCCGGGGATTTGCATAGCCATATCCAATCCTTCCAGCTTATAATCACCGGTTAAATTTTCGGGACCTATAATATTTACCATTACTGCGGGTTTTATCAAATCGGTATTTCCCAAAGGCAAATTTAATAAGATACGGTTCAATTGTTCGTATTGAGAAGTAATACAAGCCTCAATAGTATGATGCCCAGAATTATGAGGCCGTGGCGCTATTTCATTAATTAATATTTCTCCCTGGGGCGTAATAAATAATTCAACCGCAAAAACACCTTTTCCATTTAGCGCTCTGATGACAGCGATGGCAATTTCTGAAGCTTTTTCTTCAATTGCTCTGTCCACATTGCCGGGTGAAAATAAAAAATCAACCAGGTTTAACTTAGGGTCAAAATCCATTTCAATGCTTGGCCAGGTAATGGTTTCGGTACCGTTACTTGCCACTAATATGGCTAATTCGCGGCAGCCTTCAATAAATTTTTCAATAATACATGGCCCTTCAAATGGTATATTTCCGGCTTCAATATCTTTTTTGGTACAAATAGAAACGCCTTTTCCGTCATAGCCACCTTTGCACAGTTTAGCTACTATTTTTTCTCCTTCTATTTGGTTCAATCCATTTATCCATTCTTCCTTTTTTTCTACCAACATATACGATGCCGTTGGCAAATGGTTATCGGTATAAAACTTTTTTTGAAGGTTTTTGTCCTGTATTATTTGAAGAATGGAAGGTGATGGAATAATGATTTTACCGGCTTTTTCAAGTTCAAGTAACACTTCTGTGTTTACATGCTCAATTTCATAGGTTAGCACATCGCTTATTTTTGCTAACTCTTTTATAGCTTCTCTGTCTTTTAATCCGGCGTTAATGAAAGTTTTGGCATAGGCTTTACAAGATGCCGAAGGGTCGGGGTCAAGCACATTGTATTGCACATTCCAGGGCATAGCACTTTCTATAAGCATTTTACCCAACTGGCCTCCGCCTATAATTCCTATTGTGGGATGAAAAGGTTGTTTCATGTGCAATTTAATATCTGTTTTTTTAAATAAAGGTCACATGGAATGCCAATTTTTTAAGGGGTGTTAATTTTTTAAGTGTGTTTATTGGCATTTCATGTTACAGACAGCAAAGTTAATTTATATCTTTTAGACATAACGCTATTTTAAAAACCGAAAGCTTTACCTCGGTTGCTTATTCAATTTTTAACCACGTAATTTGATTTTTAATACAAAAGCCATATGCAATTAGTTGTAGAAAGCCGCCAAGTCAGCCTTCCAAGTCACAGGCCCACCGGGGCGAGACATTGGCTGGGAAGGTGGATATGGGCGGAGACTCGGGAGGGAAGAAA
>CAMDGU010000010.1 GCA_945897885.1 Chitinophaga pinensis | reverse complement strand
TATGCTTTATCGTTTTCTTAAATTTATTATAGGCTATGCTGTTGAACTTTATTTTAAAGAAGTTCAATTACGCAATGAAGACCGTCTTCCCCCTAGCGGACCTGTTATTTTTTTGCCAAACCACCGCAGTGCCTTTATGGATCCTATTGTGGTTGCTGTTTTTTTAAACCGCAAGGTTCATTTTTTAGCTCGGGGTGAATCGTTTAAAAATCCTGTAATCGCCAATATATTGGGTAAACTGAATGTGATACCAATTTACCGCAAAGAATATTCGCCCGATGAAATACACAAGAATGATGAAATTTTTAAGCTTTGTTTTGGCTTATTGGAGCAACAAGGCGCTTTAGTTATTTTTCCCGAAGGGGCCAGCCAAACAAAACCGGTATTGTTACCTTTAAAAACCGGAGCAGCACGAATAGCCTTGGGTGCAGAGGCTAAAAATGATTTTAAATTAGGGGTAACCTTAGTTCCAGTGGGAATTAATTATACCAACCCGCATCATTTTCAAGGTAAATTATTTCTCAATTTTGGGCAATCAATGGTTGCTGCAGATTATAAATCGCAGTATGAAAATGACCCAATCGAAGCTTCTCATAGCTTAACGAAACATATTGAAGAGGAACTAAAACGCAGAATTGTGGTGGTGGATGAAAGCCGATGGTACGACCTTACCGATAAGGTAGAACAGATTGTTCATAGCGATATCAATCGGTTTATAGAAAATAAAAATTTGGAACATAGCGAATGGTATATGGCTCGAAAAGATATTGCCGGTGCTATTGATTATTTTAGAAAAGAAAAGCAAGAGATTTTGGAAGGAATAGAATTACGAGTGAAGCAGTATTTTTCTATTATTGACATTCTAAATCTAAATGAGGAATCACTAAATCCTTTAGGAAAAAAACAGAAATCAAGATGGAAGTTTGCGCAACCTATCTATTTTAGTTTGGGGTTTCCTTTGTTTTTAATAGGTTTTGTATTGCATTTTCTTCCGTTTTATTTAACCAATTTTTTATCCCGATTAGTGGTAAAACGTTCAGATTTTATTGGTTCCATAACACTTGTTATAGGATTATTGCTATTTTCTATAAATGGATTTTTATTTACCTGTTGGGTATATAAACTCACCAATTTAATTACAGCAGTGATATTCTTTTTTTTATTGGCTCCGCTTGGCTTGTTCTCCTTTCGTTATTTAGCAAAACTGAGGGCAAGATGGAATCAATTGCAGCTTTGGTTAATTGGCAATCGTAAAAAAATTCTCATTAAAAAATTGGCAGAAGACAAGGAGGATCTATTGAAAATCTTTAAGTTGGCTCATGATGACTATTTGGTAAAGGAACAATCAAAATAACGGCTATTTTGATTTGTAAATATCCTGCGATATAATAGTATAGAGTTTTTTTAATTCAGGATTTGATTCCAGCATTTGTAAATGTTTTTGAAGGGTAGGTTCATCATTTCTTGTGGCAGGGCCTGTTTGGCTATTGGCCGGTCCTAATTCAAACGCTTTTTTAACAGTTTCTTCTACCAGGGGTTTTAACCAAGCTAAAGGCAGTTCTTTCATATCCATTACTTTTTCTGCTTGCCCCAATAAATGGTTTGTAAAATTATTAGCCATTACCGCTGCCAAATGCAGATACAGACGGTTTTCCGAGTCTAAATGCTTTACATTGTTTGAAATGCTATCAGCCAGATTTAAAATTTTTTGAAAGGTATTAGAATCGGACGCTTCAATAAAAACCGGAACCTCAAAAAAATTGAGATTACGTTCTTTGGTAAAAGATTGCAAAGGATAAAAAACAGCGGTATTTTTTTTAAGACTTTCTATAGAAGCCAATGAGCAACTTCCGGCACAATGCACAAAAATGGGATTTTCGGCCTTTACAGTTTTCAGCACTTCTGAAATAGCTTTGTCGGGAATGGTTAAAAAAACAAAATCGCTGTCATCAAACATATTTTCAGGTTTCGTATCAAAAAAGGCTGCATATTTTTTAGCCATTTCTTTGCCTGAAGTTTCATTTCTACTTATTATTTGATGAATTTGATATCCTGCCAAATCAAACGCTTTGGCTAAATGCCAGGCCACATTGCCCGAACCAACAAAGGTTATCTTGCTTTTCATTCTAAATTATTTTGAAACGCTATTCCGTTTTGTCTGGTATGGCAAAGGTTCGTTTATAATCTTTAGTACGTTTTATTATGGCGATGATAAAACCGATAATCATTACAATAACACCACCCCATAATAAATTTATGTATGGAAAAATAATAGCTTTCATGATGATAAAGTCGCGAACGGGTGGTCGGGCTGAGGTTTCAATAAATGCTGCAACTCCTGCCTCACCAGCCTTTATGTAAAAGTTAAATTTTAACCCGGCCTCGTCTACTACATCTTCAATGGTATAAAACGATTTATCAGCTATTGCAAATATCGGTTTGGCTGTAAAAATCCGTTTGCCATCAATTATCTTAAGATTGGCCCCCCACATCTGATGATTTAGGTTCAGTTCCTGAGGTTTTGCATTTTTGTCAATGCTTTCAAACACAACTTTTCCATTGATGGTCGTAATTGTATCTCCAATTAAAACCTGATGTTTTTCGGGAGCACTCCAAGGCTCGCTGTTTTGTTTACTTTTATCGGGCACATTGCTCACAAAGGTGTAAACATCGTGGGTGAGATAATGCCTTGTATCTGGATTTGCGTTCAATTGTCCGTTGCTAATTTGTGCGTTGGGTTGAAGTGTAAATTCATCCGTGTTTCCGATGCCCTTATAGTAAACATTATAAAATGTACTTGGTCCAATAATGGTATCTTTGGTATAAGTCACTAAATAGTCGGACATACGAATGGTATCTCCTTTTAACAGGAGCATATTTTCTCGCGTGGCTTTGTCATCCATACTTTGGCCAAAATCAACGGTTTCGTTAATAGAAATAACTTCCTTTTTGGCGCTCGATACCAAGATGCCAACAAGCATTAACCCAAAACCAATGTGGGCAAGTGAACCACCGGCCACTTTCATTTTACCTTTAAGTATATCTGTTATGTAGGCTGTATTGGCTACAATGGTATAAACCCCTGCAAGCAAAAATACAAGGTAATAAGCATCCCGAATTTGAAATAAATACATGCACCCTACAGATAAAAGTATAGATGCCGCAAACGTTTTTAAAAGATTGATACTCATTTTTTTTACATCCGTAGTTTTGTATTTAAAATACTGGCTAATGGCTGTAAGTATTCCAAGCACAATGGCAATAGGCATTTGAAATTTGTTGTAATACCCTATGGCATCGGTTGGTGGCGCTATATTGGTACCAAAAAGTTTATTTATTACCGGAAACGATGTAACCAAAATAACCTGAAAGGCGGAAAGTAATAAAAATAAACTGCCGATAAACATCCATAATTCGCGGCTTTTAAAATTTTCTTCGGTGCGGCTTGCCGGAAATGTTTGGTAAAGTTTGTAAACAAAAGCAAATGTGATAGCCACAAACATGGCAATATCTACCCATTTTAATACGATGAAAATAGTTTCGTTTTTAGTAACAATACCTGCGGCAATATTTAGTAGAAATACCCCCCAATAAATTAGGTTCAGCCACATTTTTTGAAACTTATCTTTTACAATTGCAAATAATGGTAAGGCATAGAAAACAAACATAAAAATCATAAGCTGCCCGCTTAATCCCAAATCGGTAAAGGAGTGCACACTGCTATCGCCTAATATTCCGCTTCGTGTTAAAAAGGTTGCGTAAAGGACTAAAAGAAAAGCTGCAATACTAAGAATGTAGGTTAATATGATACTGGTTCCTGTGCTTTTATAAATAAGCATTAAATGCAATGCAGCTATTAACAATAACCATGGCACCAAAGACGCATTTTCTACAGGATCCCAAGCCCAATAGCCTCCAAAAGATAAAGACTCATAAGCCCAAAACCCACCCATAATAATACCTGTTCCCAATATCATTACAGATACCAAAGTCCATGGCAAAGCTGGTTTTAACCACTCCTTATATTTTCCTGTCCACAGACCGCTAATAGCAAAAGCAAACGGTATGATACTGGAGGCAAACCCAAAAAATAGGGTAGGAGGATGAATCACCATCCAGTAATTTTGAAGTAAAGGATTAAGTCCTCTTCCGTCAGTAATTTGGTTTAAGTATTCGGGGGTTCTGAAGATTGGAGCATTGTCTGCCATTTTTTCGCGAAGCAATGAAAATGGACTGCTTCCTATTTTATAAATATCGCCAACGTCAATTCCCAATAACATGCTGGCTAATACTATTTGAGTAAGACAAACGATGGCCAGTACGGGGCTTTCCCAACTTTTTACAGTGTAGATTAATAGAATTCCGATTACCGCATCCCAAATTAACCAAAGTAGGAAACTTCCCTCTTGTCCTTCCCAAAAACACGAAAGCATATAATACCATGGCAAACTTCTTGAACTATGCTGCCAAGCATATTGGTATTCGAAGTAATGGCCATAAATGATGATAAAAAGTGTTATAAAAACACCGGTTACCGCAGCTGCATGTATCCAAAATGAAATACGACCTACTTTTTTCCAGTTTTTATCATCATTATTATTAGCAGAAAAGAAATAAGAAACAGCACTGAATATGGCGGTGCAGAAAGCCAAGGCTACTAAAAAATGGCCTATGTTGCCAATTAACAGATTTTCGCCTTTGTATAGTACCTCCATTATTTAGCAGGATTTTCAGCCTCGTATTTCGAAGGACATTTTAAAAGAATTTTTTTGGCTATGAAATCCCCTTCCGGGGTATCAAATTTGCCAATTACAACAACCTTATTACTCCTGTCAAAATCTGCTGGTTTAGGTTCACTGTAAATTACTTTTGCTTCATTTCCTAAAGAATCTAATAAGTAAAATTCGAATCTATTGGCATTTTTCATTGGTTCATATACCATAGGTTTTTCCTTGTTTAAGGTACCTACAATATGATACTCCTGACCAATATTTTTCTTGGCAGTGGCAAAATCGGCATACGTGCTGCTATCCGCATAGGCCCCGGCAAATATCGCAATAGCGGCTGCTATTACTACTAAAATTACGATGTTTATTGTTTTCATGTGTGTTTTATTATTTTGAGATTTCTCCTTCGTCGGAATGACAAATCCCATAAGTTTGTCATTCCTAGGCACGAGGCATCTCTCCTCTAATTCTAATTTTTATCTTTTAATTCTTTTTCAGTTTTTCGTAACCGTCTGTCTATTTGAATTAAATAAATAATGATTCCGGTAAAAATGATAGAGATAACAGTTACCACCACATAAATTTTTCCATTGCTGTAAAAAGGATTGTCCTGAGTTTGGGCAAACAAGCTATTGGCTATAAAACTAAGGAGAAAAAGGAATATTAATTTAATTTTCATGGTTATATGTTTTTAGTAATGCCTAATCAGGCGTTTTATTTTTTGATTTATTAAGTATCAAAAATTCGTTGCGAATAAGCAAAGTAGTCATCCACCAGCCCATGCATACCCAGCCAATAACGGCGGGATAAAATGTCATGCGCAAATTGTTATTTAAAGGATATTTATTAAACCCCACGGTATCACCGCTTCCCGGATGCATGGAGTTGGTAACCATTTTAGGATATATCCAAGCAAACACGATGAAGATAGGGAAAGCAAAAATGCTGTACACGGAAGATAATCGTGCTTTTTTTGAAGGTTCTTCAATAGAGTTGCGTAAAATTAAATAGGCCAAATACAGCAACTCGCCGATGGCAGCACCGTTTAACTTAGCATCGGCAGTCCACCAATCGCCCCAGCTAAACCGGGCCCATACCGAGCCGGTGGCCAAGCCCATTAATCCAAACAATACCCCTACGGCTGCACATTTTGAGGCAATGATATCATACTTAATATCAAAGGTTTTTAAATAGCGAATGCTATTAATTACCGAAATAAACAGCAACGCAATCATGGCAAACCACATGGGCACATGAAAATTAAGATTGCGGACGGTTTCGTCCAAAAACAACAGATTGTTGGGATTAACAAAAAGCAACCCGCCAATAATGGAATACAGCACAAATGCTGCCCCTACATATTTCCACCAGTTAGAATAAATCAAGGAATTGAAATTTGATGCGAATTTAGGGTAAAATTAAGGATAATTAAATCCATTTTTAGGTGATTTTTTCATCCATTGCCGTTGGCTTTAGCCAACGAATAAGGAAAGAATATTTCACAATAAATAAAGGCTCGAAGTCATTCCGCTCCATGCCTTTTGCTATATAAAGCTTTAAAAATTTTAGTGAGTAGCTAAATATCCCGCTATTCCTTGGGCTGTATCTACCAATCCGTCTCTGCCGTCGTTAAAATCAGCAGGGCATGCTTCGCCATTTTCTTCATGAAACTGAAGAGAGGTAACCATGCGCAATGCCTCACCAATACTGCCCAATGGTAATTTATAATGCTCTAAACATTGGCAATGGATAAAAATTTATTTTTTTTAGAACTTTCTCAAAGTTTCAAACTTTGGGAAAGTTTAACAAACACACAAAGCCTATTTTTGTTCCCTCACTATGCTTGCCAAAACCAAAGACGGTCTTAATTATATTTCAAAACTAAATGCAAACCGGATTTGGAATATGCTTGAAATATTGGGAAGCTATTATTTTTCTAAACTCACTAAGAAAAACTACCACCGTGGAATGCCGGTTTCGGTAAGTATAGAGCCAACTACCTCCTGCAATTTGCGCTGCCCACAATGCCCCAGCGGCTTGCGCGAGTTTTCAAGACCAACGGGGATGCTGAATATGGAAATTTATAGCAAAGCCATTGATCAATTGGGCGATAAACTCACTTATCTCACATTGTATTTTCAAGGCGAGCCGTATTTGAATAAGTCTTTTTTAGATATGGTGAGTTATGCTTCAGTAAAGAAAATTTATACTGCCACTAGCACCAATGCGCATTATTTGGATGATGAAAATTGTAAACGAACGATTGAATCGGGCTTGGATAGATTAATCATATCCATTGACGGGGTGACCGAAGAAACCTACAAAAAATACAGAATTGGCGGTCAGTTGGAAAAAGTGATGGAAGGAACCCGAAACCTGGTGGCCTGGAAACGGAAGATGAAAAGCCAAACGCCTTATATTGTTTGGCAGTTTATTGTTTTTGGCCACAATGAGCATGAAATAGAGGATGTAAAGCGAATAGCCAAAGAAACCGGTATAGATTATTTGGCGATGAAAAGTGCCCAAGTTTATGATTTTGAAACCGGAAGTGATTTAATACCCAACAACCCTAAATATTCCAGATACAGCAAGGAAACTTCAAAATTTTCAATAAAGAATAAATTATTAAACCATTGCTGGCGAATGTGGCAAGGCTGCGTAATAACCTGGGATGGTAAAGTGGTGCCATGTTGTTTTGATAAAGATGCAACTTACCGATTGGGCGAACTAGGTGATAAATCGTTTACTGAAATTTGGCAAGGGCCATTGTATGAACGATTCAGGCAATCCTTACTTAAATCACGTAAAAACATCGAGATATGTAAAAATTGCACCGAAGGCACAAAAGTGTGGGTTTAGAGTAAATTTATCTAGAATACCCGTTTTCCACAAATTAGTTTTTTATCATTGTAGTGCATGTTTAGGCTTTTAACATTAGCTACCCTTATTTTATGCTGGTTTTCATCTGTTGCTCAAACATGTTCTGTCGTTTCTTCTGATATTGTTTGTAAAGAAGAATTGATGAGTTTTGACATTACGGCTAGTGGTGGAATTAGTTCTGTTGCTTGGGATATGGGCGATGGCAATACATCTACCCAAAAAAGTTTTAGTCATAAATACTCGATAGCAGGCACCAAAAAAGTTAAGGTTATTGTAAAGTTAAATGGGGGTGGGTCATGCACTGCCACCAAGCAAATTACCGTTTACGAACTACCGCAATTTAAAAGCCGCTTAAAACCGGATAACATTTATTGTTTGTCGCAAAATAGGGTTTGTTTTATTGATAGTTCAGCAGGTGGCGATATTGGTATTAACTTAAAAAAGCGTATTGTTTTATGGGATGATGGCAATCAAACGACTACTCCAAATCCTGCAATTGGTAATGAAGTGTGCCATACATTCAGCAAAATAGGGACCTATAAAATTACAATAGAACTTACCAATGATAAAGATTGCAAGGCTAAAAAAGAGTTTAGTATAACAATATTGCCTGATGTAATACCAAAACTTGGGTTTAGTTCATTGCCTGGCTGCGATTCATCTCTGGCAATTTTTGAAGATTTAACCAAAAAAGATACCTCGGAAATTGTGGGCAGAATTTATGATTGGGGTGATGGAAACAAACTGTCAACTGCCGCTAAAACAGCAGATCACTTTTATAAAAATCCGGGTAATTACAAGGTAACCTTAACTTTGGTTCAAAAAAATGGGTGCAGAACCTCAAAAGATACTGTTGTAACCATTTTTATTAAACAAATAAAGTTTAACATTTATAAAGATGCTTATAAAAAATGTTATGGTGATGATTTTAGATTTGAGCAACACGATTCACTTAAGGATGCCTATTACCTTTGGAAAATTGGCCCCCTTGGAATAGAAGGAAAAACCGTAGAATTAAAGCCTGAACTTGGGAAAAACTTGGTTCAGCTTACGATTAATTATGGCGGCTGTTTCAAAACGTTTAAATACGATTCGATAGAAGTAGTGGGCATTAAACCTACACTTACCATTTTAAATACCGTTCAATGTCAAAATAGAGACACCGTGTATTTTTGTGAAAGAGATATACGGTATGGAACAAAGCGTGTTTCATTTCTATGGGACTTTGGAGATGATGCCGCACCAAAATGTACCACAAGTTATAAGAATAGTGCCAATGTTAAAAGTAATTGCAATTATTCCACTGATTCCATAGGAAAGCATCTGTATGTAAACGGTATTTGCAGAACCTGGAAACTCACAATAATAGATCGTGATAATGGATGTAATTTAGAACGGGAAGGAATTGTAAATCTAAAAAAACCTGATAAAATTCAATTTTCATATACCGTAGGCAGAAAATGCCGAGGAAATAAATACGATTATGCCGTTAATTTTTCCAGTTCACTTTGCAGTGCTACCGAAATTAAAGTAAATTTTGATTCAGCTTGCGGACGCAATGGTTTTGGATATTTTTCGCCAGTTAATACCTATTCTAAAACATGCAATAAAGATGGTTGGGTTACAGTAGGATTTTCGGTTAAACATGGGAATAAAAAAGTATATCGTACCATTTGCGATACTACTGATTATTATATAGACCCAAGCCGTGAGTGCTTTGACACCATTTGGTATCACAATTGGTTTCAATTAATGACAGAACCACTGGCTAACTTTAATATTAAAGGTAAATGTATCAATTCAGAAATTCAGCCTGTTATCAAAGATTCAATTCAAAAAAATATTTCATTCACGTTTTGGAAATGGGGTGATGATTCGAAAGTAGATACTGTATTTATGCTCCCCGGTGATACTTCCATTAAACCACCAAAACACAGATATAAAAAGTCTGGAATTTATAATGTTACGTTTTATATAGAAAATAAAAACAGATGTTATGAAATCTACAATAAACCAGTTATGGTAGGTTTTGAAAGTAGTATGGATTTTGATTCAATAATTTGCCCGGGCGAGGAAGTTATATTTAAAGAAAAACTCAACTACCTGTATGATGGCACCGATTATTGGCACAATGCCCAACGAAAGCAGGATAACAAAGAAAACTTTAAATGGAATTTTGATGATGGCCGAGGATTTATGGTTGATACCGCTATGCCTAAAATCAAATTTCCTATAAGCGGAATGTATAACATACGATTGGCTGCCAAAGATTCCTCCAATTGCATGGATACCGTAAGTAAAAAATTGTTAGTTGGCGGTGTAAAAGCAGGCATAAAAGCCATTACCAAAAAGATAATTTGTAACGATATCCTTCAGTTTTTTGATTCATCTTCTGTTGATTTTGTTGCTGATAGAATTATTAAATACTATTGGGAATTTGGCGACCAACGAAACCCAAGCTACCTGGTAGACCCTTATCATTATTACAAATCCTATGGCCAGTTTATAATTTTTCATAAGGTTGAAAATACAATGGGCTGCAAAGACAGTGCTTACATAACCATAAAAATAGAAGGGCCCGAACCTAAATTTGATATCATAAGTGATACAGTGGGATGTGTTCCGTTTACGGGTGTTTTTAAAAATACATCCATTAAAGCCAAGGATTACATTTGGTATTTTGGCGATTCAGCCAAATCGGTGCTTTCTACTACGCAAGATACCAATGTGAAATTTACCTACACCAAACCCGGTATTTACTATATTTATTTATTTGGCAGCGATAGTGTGGTAAATCCTAATACCGGTAATTCCATTCACTTTTGCAGTACTACTTTTCCTGATACATCTTCCTTAAAACCGGCGATAAGACGTGTGGTGGTTTTGCCCATTCCAAAAGTTGATTTTATTGTAGATTCTGTTCTTTGTGCCGGCCAACCCCTCTTGGTTACCGATAATTCAGATTCTATTTACACCCGTTACAAATGGGTTATTTATAACACCGATAGCATCGAAACTACTGATAAATCAGCCGGTTTGGATGTAAATGACACCGGTAATTATACAATAAAGTATACCCCCTTTTATACACCAAAAGGCCCGTATCAGCGGTATTGTTTTGACACTACAAGTAAGGTGGTAAAAGTTACTCAGATAATTGCAGCATTAGATTATGTGAAAGATAACCTTTGCCCTGTGTACACATTTACCAATAAATCTACAGGATACAATGCCATTAAATGGGATTTGGGACATGCGGCCTCTGGTGATGAAAATAATATACGCTATGAGAACAGTGTAACCCACAATTATTTGCCTGATACCGGAACGTTTTATCCATGTCTTTTTGCCGAAAGCAAATATGGATGCCGCGATACGGTGTGTGCTGAAATCAAAATAAACTTTAATCTAAAAGCCATTTTTTCAAATGTATTTACCCCCGATAATGATGATAATTTGAACGATGCATTTGATATCGTATTGGAAAATGCGGAGCAATATAACTTATCCATTTACAACCGCTGGGGGCAATTGGTTTATTTTTCTGATAAAGACGGAATTCGGAATGATGGAATAAACTGGACAGGTAAAGCTATAAATACAGGATTAAACTGCCCCGAAGGAACCTATTTTTATTTGTTTAAGTACAAATTTAAATGTGAGGATAAAAAACGAGAAGCGCACGGAACGGTTACGCTTATTAGGGATTAAATAATGTAGGCATCCAAATCTCTAAAGATAAAATAAACAATGATAAAAATAACAGTGATGGATACCATGGCCAAGGATACGGCATACCCTTTTTTGTTTCCTGCCAATAATACCAAGCCTAAATAAACCAGCAACAAAGGCCAAAATTTTATCATTTCACGAATATTAATCTGCAGCAGGTCAAAATTATTAAGCAATAGCAATGCACCCGCTATTACCAGTATAAAGCCGAGGGTATTATTTGGATTCTTCATTATTTGGTTCGTTAAGGTTTTCTTCAGATTCGTTTAATTTTCTGTGGCCAAAGATTAAGCCACCGCCAACTACTATAAGTATAACCGGCCAGTATTTTTTAAAGTCAAAATCGGGAACTAGGTTGTTTACAAGCAGCAATATACCCGCAGAAAGAAGCAGCAAGCCCATGGTAATATTGGCATTCTCAGATTCAGGTTTCTTGGTTTCTTCCTCAGTAGGCTTAAATTCTTCCTGATAAAAACTGCTGCTATTGGTGGTATACGGCTGATTTTTTTCGGGCAATACAATCCATAAAATTAAATACAACAAAACCCCACCACCGCCTACAAATAAAAGCACTAAAAATATGGCTCTAAAAAGTATGGGGTCTGAATCGAAGTAATTTCCCAATCCGCTGCATACTCCTCCTATTACTTTATTACTTCGGTCGCGTTGCAATGTTTTTTTCATGTCTTTAGTTTAAAAAGTGTATCAAAGGAAAACCTTATAAAGTGAATTAACTATTACTAAATGGACAAATGCTTTAAAATTTTGGATAGGTTTAAATTTTTATGCCAACCCCCAATCTTAGATAAAACTGTTTTGGGAATACATCAAAATTGGCTTCCGAAATGCGTTGATTCGCTACCCTGATGCCTGGGTTTCTTACAGTACTATATTTGTTTTGTGCATCAAAAAGAGCTATAGGGATATTTAAATCGAAGAAGCATTTTGATGAATAATAATAGGTAAGCCTTGGGGTGATAAAACCTCTTACCCCCGCCGTTATATAAGAAGATGGGAAGGATTGAGTTGTTTGTGGTTTTTGCTTTGTTTGATCCAAGTAAGGATTAATGGCACACCCCAGAGAGGGAGCAAGTGAACAATCTGATTTTTTAAAGTAATTAATAATGTATTCATACCGCAATGAAATGGAGGAGGAAAATACGTCTGCACCTGAAACAGTATTTGGTGGTAGATTACTTGAGGTGGTGGCAATGGAAGAATTACTGTTAGTTTTTTTAACCAGTAATCCTGTTAATTCTACTTCATTGCTGTTTTGATTTTTTGCTTTCCAGCAAAAAGCAATTGTAGGATGTAGAATTTGGAAATTTGAGCTGTAAGAATTGTATGTTAACACGCTATCCGACGAGTTGGATGTAGTTTTTTGGTAAGTTGAAAGGTTATAAAATTTTATGGCACGTTTATAATCTAAATTTTTGTTTTGTGAAGAAGCAAATGCCGGCAAAAGAAGAAAGAAAATTGTTGCGTTGTTTTTCATTACTTAACAACGAACCAGATTGATAAAAAAGTATTAATCCTCCTTTTTAGGCTTAGACAATGAAAAACTAAATACGGTACCAACACCGGGGGTACTCATTACCTCAATGGTTTCGCCATGGGCTTCAATAATATGTTTTACGATGGCTAAGCCCAAACCAGAACCGCCTTTTTCACGACTTCGTGATGAGTCAACGCGGTAAAAACGTTCAAATATACGGCCTAAATGTTTTTCGTTCATTCCTATTCCATTGTCCGAAATTTCAACTTTAATAGAATCTTCGAGATCGTATATCCTAATACTAGTTTCACCACCATTTGGTTTGCAGTACTTAATTGAATTAACCAAAAGATTTGTTAATACCTGCCGTATTCTGAATTTGTCAGCATTTACAATTATTTCTTTTCCTCCAAAAAGCTCAAAGGAAACATTGCTTTTAGCAGCCGTTTCTTTCTCGGTTTCTATTACATCCTCTATTAATTGATATATTTCAAAAGGTTCTTTATGAAGTTCCAATTCACCGGCTTCAAACCTGCTAATGGTTTGTAAATCCATCACAATATTTATCATACGATCCACATTTTTATCAGCTTTTTCCAAAAAGTGGCGATTGATATTTTTGTCTTCTAACCCACCATCAAGCAAGGCTTCTATATATCCCTGAATGTTAAATATTGGTGTTTTTAATTCATGCGATACATTACCAATATACTCCCGTCTGTATTCCTCTAAGGTATTTAGTTTATCCAGTTCTGCATTGCTTTTATCATTGTTCTTTTTAATAGCTTTTTTAATAGAAATAAAAGGGTTGAAACTGTTGGTGTAAAAAGCATACATATCACTAAACGGATTTTCAGATAGTAATTTTTTTACATCAATAAATGGTTTATAAAAAATAATATACAGACATAGGAACAGAATAACGGATATACTAACTAGTATGATAACTACATCAAAAATTTGAAGTTCAAATTCCACTTGTTTACCTCCAAGCCAAAGCCATAAGCCAATAACAATAATGGCCGTGATAAATGCTGCCAAGCTGGCCGCCAGAGTAAATAGCCAGAGAGTTAATTTTTTCATTTGTAGGGTCAAAAAAATTGGATGATTAATTATTTAATCATCCAATTTTACGATTTGATTATGACTTAAAAAATTTTAATTAAACAAAAAAATGAACAATATAGTAAACTAGGGCTGCTAATACAGCTGATACGGGTATGGTTAATACCCACGCCCAAAGCAAACTTATAGTAACCCCCCATTTTACAGAAGAAACACCTTTTACCAACCCAACCCCTACAATAGAACCTGTGATAGTGTGAGTTGTACTTACGGGAATTCCCATTTGCTCAGTAAGGAATAGGGTTGTGGCACCAGCAGTTTCAGCACAAACTCCTTCTAATGGTGTTACCTTGGTTATTTTGGTTCCCATGGTTTTTACTATTTTCCAACCACCGCTTAGAGTTCCAATTCCAATGGCAAGATAACAGCTTAAAGGCACCCAATCAGGCATTGACTTTATATCTACAATGTTTCCATTGGCAATTAAAGCAGCAGCAATAATTCCCATTACTTTTTGAGCATCATTGCCTCCATGACCAATACTAAATGCTGCCGAGGAAAGAAGTTGTAATTTTTTAAATGAATTGGAAGTTCTACGTGCATTGGGTTCCTTTATTTTTTCTGTATAAATAAAGGTGAGAGCAAATATGAATAACGCACTAACAAGGGCCCATCTTAAAAATTTGTTATCCGCTTTTTCTATTTCCTTTTTCAAATCTTCTTTGATGTCAATTTTTACAGCTTTTTTGAAATTTGAAAGCATTTCGGGACTCATTGGGTAAATCCCGTTCATTTTAGCTACCATTCCGTCAAATCCTAATTCAAAGTATTTTTTTGAAACAGGTTTTAAACTATCAATTATAGCCTGAGTGGCCAAATATTCTTGTTTAAATGAGGTATCTTTTTTAGCTTTATTTTTTAAAAGTTCTATTTTGAAAAATCTGCCGATTTTATCGCCAATTTTGCTAATTGTAATATCTTTTAAATCAACATTGGCAACTATTTCACCGGCTACTTTATCTGCACCATCTTTTTCATAAGCAACCAAGTAAGGATAACATGATTTTGCACTAGCCTTAGCTATTTCAAGTTTTTCAATTTTTGTAGAATCATGTTTGATATTTACATCAATCGTATATTTGTCTACCTTAAAAAACTTGTTCATATTTTCTTCCAGTTTATTTTCCTGAAATCCAATAAAAACATAAAACAACAGCGCGGCTGAACTCATTAAAATACCCACTTTAAGCCATGTGTTTCTTTGAATAAAGATTAAAGTAAAAATGATGGAGATAATCATACCAACAATTGGAGCTAAGAAAATAAACATGGCTGTTTTGCCAATTTTTCCGCTATCTATTATTTCATTTATTGGCATCATACCTTTTGATATAAAGGCATGGCATATCGCAGCTCCGGCAAATCCTCCTATTAAAGTATGAGAAGAAGAGGAAGGAATTCCATACCACCAGGTAAGTAAATTCCAGAATATGGCTGCCAGTAATCCACTTAAAATAACTGGAAGAGTAATAAAGTCAGAATATACAGTTTTGCCAATGGTATTAGCTACGGCATGATCTTTAAAAATAAGAAAAGCCACAAAGTTGAAAAAAGCAGCCCAAAGTACCGCTTGTACTGGAGTTAATACTTTGGTAGAAACAATGGTGGCTATGGAATTGGCCGCATCATGAAATCCATTGATAAAATCAAAGATTAATGCAAGGGCAATTACAATAATTATCAGTTCCATTTTTTTAGAAAGGTGTAATTATTAGGCGTTTTTAACCTGTATTGATTTGATAATATCAGCGGCATCTTCAGCCTTATCTGTAGCGGTTTCAAGTGTGGCATACAGTTCTTTCATTTTTATTAGTTTAATAGGGTCCTTTTCATCTTCAAAAAGTTGTCCTATGGCCATATCAAATATATCATCGGCATGGTTTTCAATACTATTAATGCGAACGTAAGCCTCGTTAATTTTTTCTACATCTTTCAAATCTCTTAACTGCCCCACAGCAATATGTAATTCTTCAGTGCAGCGCTGTATTAATTCAGCAAGTTTTACAACTTCTGGTGTAATATCAGCGGGTTCTATTTTATAAATAATAATACGACTAGATACACCATTAATATAATCGGCAATATCATCAATAACCACAGCCAATTCATGAATATCTTCACGGTCAAAAGGGGTGATAAAACTTAAACTCAACTGGTTTAAAATATCGTGAGTTACATTATCTCCAACGTGTTCCAGGTTTTCAATTTCATTTCTTAGTCTTTTTCTCTCCTCTGTAGAAGTAGCCTTTACCATTTCTACTAATAATTTTGAGATTTCTACCAAATTGCTGGTAGCTTGTTCAAACATTGTAAAGAACTTTCTTTCTTTAGGGATAAAAAAACTTAATAAATTACTCATATCTTGCGTCTATATAGTATTTGCAAAGGTGTGATAGAATCTTTGTTCTAAAGTTAAGGAATTGTTAAATTATTGAAAATGGCTGAATTAAAATGGAATGAGTTACCTCAATCCTCAAATGAAAATGTTGAAGGGTTGAAAAGTGCAATAAATGTAAACCGCATTATTGCTACTTTGCTTTGTCAACGAGGGATTAGTGACTACGAAGCCGCTAAACAGTTTTTTAGGCCAACAATTAATCAGCTTCATAATCCTTTTTTATTTAAGGATATGAAAAAGGCCGTGGACCGGATAGAATTAGCCATTGAAAAAGGCCAAAAAATAATGGTATATGGCGATTATGATGTGGATGGAACCACTTCAGTAGCCATTGTTTTTTCTTTTTTAAGTGAATTTACAAATGCCATTGAATACTATATTCCCGATAGATATAAAGAAGGTTATGGAGTTTCTAAAGCAGGAATTGATTATGCAGCACAAAATAATTTTTCATTAATTATTTCTTTAGACTGTGGCATTCGATCCGAAAAATTGGTGGAATATTCAAATTCAAAAGGGATTGATTTTATTATATGCGACCATCACTTACCTAGCGAAACTTTGCCTCCGGCATTGGCAATATTAGATGCCAAAGTACCTGGCGAATCCTATCCTTTTAAAGAATTATCCGGATGTGGAGTTGGATTTAAATTAATTCAAGCCCTTTGTATTTCTAAAAAGCTACCGGATGAAAGATATTTGCAATACTTGGATTTAGTCGCAATAAGCACTTGTTGTGACATAGTTCCTATAGTTGATGAAAACCGTGTTATTGTTAAATATGGTCTCGAAAAATTAAATCAAAATCCGACCTTAGGATTAAAAGTTTTAAAGGAAAGCTGTATTAATAAAAAAGAATTAATCACTTCAGATGTGGTGTTTTATATAGGTCCACGAATCAACGCAGTTGGAAGATTATACGATGCTAAAACAGCAGTAAAATTATTGATTGTAAAAAATGAAGAAGATGCTATTGATTATGCTGAAATTTTAAACTCAACGAATACCGAGCGCAAAGGAATTGATGAAACGATTACGGCACAAGCTTTGGAAATGATAAGTAATGATGCGCTTCATCCCAATCGATTTACAAATGTTTTGTTCAGTCCTGATTGGCACAAAGGGGTAATAGGAATTGTGGCTTCTCGAATTATTGAACACCACTATCGCCCTACCATTGTGCTTGGATTTTCAGATGGTAAAATTTCGGGATCAGCACGTTCTATCAAAGGATTTGATATTCATGAAGCATTGATTGAATGTAGGGATTTATTGGTGCAATTTGGCGGGCATACCCATGCAGCAGGCCTAAGTTTACTTCCTGAGAATTTACCATTATTCATTGACAAGTTTGATGAAATAGCTTCTAGGCACCTTACCCGAGATATGTTGCAACCGGTTATTAATTACGATGTAAAAATTACAGAAAATGAAATTACTCCTTCCTTTATAAAATTATTAAAACAATTTGAACCTTTTGGGCCGGGGAATATGACCCCTATTTTTTACACGTCATCCCTTCGAGATACAGGATTTGCAAGGCAAATGGGTGGTGGGAATAGTCATTTAAGTCTCAATATTCAAAACCCAAATTTTGAAACCCCAATAAAAGGGGTGGCCTTTAAGCAAGGCGAAAAATATGAAAGCATTAAAACAGGTAAATCATTTGAGGCTATATTTTCTATTCAAGAGGAAGAATTTAATGGCAGAAAAAATGTTCAGTTTAACATAAGAGATTTAAGATAGAGGTAATATACACGTAATGTTAACTTAATGTTAAGGCTAATTTTTAAAACATAACAAAAGCATAATATACAGGTAACATATAAAATAATTTGTTTTGCAAATGAAAAAATTATTCATGGTAAAGCATTTTTTATTATTGAAAATCAGAACCTTAACGCTTATTACTGTTACATGTTTCACATTTTGGAACGTTACCGCTCAGGATAAACCAAAAACTCCATCCAAACATTGGTATGAGCAAATTGCCATTAGAGGATATACGCAAGTGCGATATAACCGGTTATTAGAAACGAACGATTCGTTGAAAAATGAACAAGGGGATAAATCATGGGGTAATGGTGGTTTTTTCATTCGCAGGATGCGAATCATTTTTTACGGAAATGTTTCGGAAAGGGTATATATATACATTCAACCTGATTTTGCATCCTCTCCGTCTTCAGGGTCAAATCATTTTGGGCAATTAAGAGATGCTTATTTTGATTTATCATTAGACAAAAAGAAGGAATACAGATTTAGAGTTGGACAAAGCAAAGTTCCGTTTGGTTTTGAAAATATGCAGTCGAGCCAAAACCGTTTGCCGCTAGATAGAAATGATGCTCTGAATAGTGCTGTTTCCAATGAGCGTGACCTTGGCGTTTTCTTTTATTGGGCTCCTGAAAAAACAAGAAAGTTGTTTAGTTCATTGGTAAATGATGGGTATAAAGGAAGCGGCGATTATGGTGTATTTGGAATAGGTGCCTATAATGGGCAAACTGCTAATAAGAATGATGCCAATAAAGAACCACATATTGTTGCCAGAGTAAGTTATCCATTTGAGTTTAAAGGCCAAGTATTTGAAGCCGGAATTCAAGGATACAAAGGAAAATATGCTATAGAAAGCAAATCAGACAAGGTGAAATATGTAAAAGATTTGAATTACGATGATGAAAGGGCAGCAGCAAGCCTTATTCTATTTCCAAAACCATTTGGTATTCAGGCTGAGTATAATATTGGCCGTGGCCCTGAGTTTAATCCGGCAACCGATTCTATAGAAACTCAAAAATTAAAAGGGGGATATATTATTGCATCCTACTTTTTGAAAATTCAAGAACAAATATTAATCCCTTTTGTAAGATATCATTATTATGATGGCGGCAAAAAGCACGAGTTGGATGCCAGAAGCTACACCTTAAAGGAATTAGAAATAGGAACAGAATGGCAACCCATAAAAAACTTTGAATTGGTAGCTATGTATACCATTTCAGATCGCAGATTTGAAGATTTTAAACTCCAAAATAATAAACAAAAGGGAAGTTTATTAAGGTTACAAGCCCAATTTAATTTTTAGTAAAAATAAAAAGCACTTTAAAAAAGCTCTTAATTCCTGAATTAAGAGCTTTTTTAATTTTGCTGGCTCTATGTCTGTTTTTTTTGTTCAATTTATATTCCTTTCTTTGGACTAATGAAAAAAATAGCAATAGTAATTTCTGTTTCATTATTTCTGCTAATAAATTTAGCCTTTGCACAAAATTACACTACCAAGCAATTTGGTTTACAAATTGCCAAAACCAATGTAGTTTATGGTACGGCCACCAATTATTTAGGAGCTACTGATACCCTAAAGTTAGACATATATAAACCTGCCGGAAATACGAATACCCAACGGCCCATATTAGTATTAAATCATGGTGGGGCATGGGTTGGAGGTGATAAAAGCGAAGCAAATATTGTATTAATCGCACAAGAATTTGCCAAACGCGGGTATGTTGTGGCCTCAGTTAATTATCGTTTAGGTACTCACAAAGCCAATTGGGCTATGACCCCTTTTCAAAAAGCTGTAAATGCCGGTTTTCATGCGGTTTATATTTCTGATTCGGCAGAGGTTTTTAGGGCTTGGTACAGGGCTATTCAGGATTTAAAAGGAGCTATTCGTTTTATGAAAGCCAGACATGCTTTGGATTCCACTTGCAGCGAAGCCGTTTTTATAGGTGGAGAAAGTGCCGGAGGTTTCAATTCCATGGGAGTAGCTTTCTTGGATTTAAACTCTGAAAAACCTGCTTCATGCTCAGCTATTGCCGATGTACCCATGCCTCAAAGTAATTTATTAGACAATTATCCGGGAGGAAAAGTAACAACAACGCAATTAAAACGACCCGATTTGGGAGGTATTGAGGGCTCGTTAAATATCAATGGTTACAATTCGAAAGTGAAAGGGGTACTTAATCTATTTGGCGGATTTTTATCAGAAGGGATTAGTAATAATTGGGTATCGGGCAACGATTCCATGCTGGTGTATATGACCCACCAAACGTGTGATGGAATTGTTCCTTGCAATGCTGCAGTTTGTCTTTCGCCCATGTCTATTAATTGCAATTTGGGCAATACACCTTTTCATACCAAATGGCCAATTAGTTATGGAAGCTGTGCATTGAAAACTGATTTTACAACAGGTACACCAAAAATAAAAAAACTTAAGATTGAAATTTTTAATTGTGACCCAATAGTTTTTCCTTTAACTGATTGCATCCGTTTTGCCAATAATGGCAGTTATCATTATTTGGTAAATACAGTTGTGAGGTGCGATACTATTGCTAAGTTTATAGCATCAATAGCTATAGCTACTACCAAAAACTGTGCAACAGCAGGAATTAAAAACCTTGGTAAAAATAGTGGAATTACTATTTTGCCAAATCCTTCAAAGGGTACAATTTTTATAAACGGAATGGAGGGGATTGATAAACCAGATATAGAAATAACCGATTTTTTAGGAAGGCAATTGGATTTTGAATGGATGGATAAAAACCAAATTAAGTTGAGTCAAATTGAGTCGGGCTTAATATTTATTAGAATAAAAACGGAGGAAGGGAATTTTGTTAAGAAGTTAGTAATTGAGTTTTAGTCTTTAAAAACTACCGCGGAGGCACTGAGAACACCAAGAAACACTAAGAAGTCTCTATTTATCTCTGCGACCTTCGTGCCTCCGTGGTAAAAGAATCATCTAATATCTAGTTTGAAATTATCTTCTCCCAATACCCAACATCTATCCACTTCTCAAATTTATAACCCACTTCTTTAAATTGGGCTATTTTTTCAAAACCAAACTTTTCATGCAAGGCAATACTGCCTTCATTGGGTAAAGAAATACCTCCAATGACAGCATGGATGTCTGTTTTTTCTAATTTTTTTAATAGGGCTTCATATAATTTTGAACCCATTCCCTTGCCCGAAAAACCATTTTTTAAATACACCGAACTTTCTACTGAAAACCGATAGGAGCATCTCGATTTCCATTCGCCGGCATAGGCATATCCTACAATTTCACCTTCCAGCTCATAAACCAGCCACACATATTTTTCCGAAACTTTGTTTATTCTATCGGCCATGTCATCAGCCAATATACTCTCTTCCTCAAAGGTTACAATCGTATTCAGAACATGGTAATTGTAGATATCACAAATAGCTTGGGCATCTTCAGGTTTGGCATTTCGTATCATTTAGTTATTGATTTATTTTTATCGGTTGGTGTCTTCACCGAACGAAACTAAGTTTGAATTATAAATTTTCCTTAACAAAATTATCACAATATTCTTTTATCATTTCCCTTGCTTTTCTAAATTCTTCCGCTATTTCTTCCTCAGTTCCTTTAGCTTTGGCCGGATCAGGAAAATTGTGATGAAATTTTTTGGCTTTGGTTAGAAAAACAGGACACTGCTCATTGGCATTGTCGCAAACGGTTATAACAAAATCAAAATCAATATTGCCATATTCATCCACATTGTTGGAAGTATGATTTGAAATATTAATACCATCCTCTTTCATGGTGGCAATGGCTCTTGGGTTTACCCCGTGGGTTTCAATTCCGGCACTGTAAATTTGTGCATTATCTTTTGCGAAAAAACGTAAATACCCTTCAGCTATTTGACTGCGGCAACTATTGCCAGTACATAATACAAGTATTTTCTTCATTATTATAATTTATTAAGCTGTTTGAAGTTTGTTGTTATAAAGCTTTTTCTTTAACCAAAAGGCAAATTTTACCAATAAAATTAAGGCAGGAACTTCAACCAATGGACCAATAACCCCTGCAAAGGCTTGACCGCTATTAATACCAAAAACACCAATAGACACTGCAATAGCCAATTCAAAATTATTGCCAGAAGCTGTAAATGAGATAGCTGCATTTTCATCATATTTAGCACCTGAAAATTTCCCAATCAAAAAGGTTAAGGTAAACATGGTGGCAAAAAATATAACTAGTGGAATGGCAATTCGAATCACATCTTGCGGTATTTGGACAATGAGTTGTCCTTTAAGGCTAAACATAACCACAATGGTAAAAAGTAAAGCTATCAAGGTAATGGGAGAGATGAATGGAATAAACTTGGTATTAAACCAATCATTGCCTTTGAGTTTCGTTAAAACTATGCGGCTTATAACTGCTGCCGCAAAAGGAATCCCTAAATAAATGCCTACTGTTTTGGCTATTTCGGCAATGGTGATATCAATAGACAAACCATTGATTCCGAATAACGGCAACATAATTTCAAGATAGAAATATGCGTAAACACTAAAGAAGAATACCTGCAAAAGGCTATTAATGCCAACCAACCCTGCCACATATTCTCGGTTTCCTTCAGCCAGTTCGTTCCACACTATTACCATAGCTATGCATGGGGCAAGGCCAATAATAATAAGCCCTGTCATGTAATCTGGATAATCTTTTAAAAATATTATGGCCAAACTGAACATCAAGAACGGACCCACAATCCAGGTTATAAAAAAGGAAACAAATAGTAATTTTACGTTTCCTAAAATCTTTGGAATTTTTTCAAAACGAACCTTGGCCAAAGGCGGATACATCATTAATATTAATCCCAAAGCCAAAGGAATATTGGTTGTACCGGTGGAAAATGAATTGATAAAACCCGATGATTCAGGAATGAAATACCCAATAGCTACACCCGTTGCCATAGCCAGAAAAATCCAAAGAGTTAGATATTGGTCTAAAAAGCTTAATTTTTTTTTGTTGCTTGTCATTATTCAAAGGTTTAAAAAAAGTTTTAGTTTTTAGCAGCAACCGCCTCCGGGGGTGCAAACATTTTCATCCTTTTTTTCAGCGTAGACAGTAACACTATAAATTCCTGAACCGCTTTGGTTAAATTCATCAATTTCTGATTGTGACAGATAGTTTGACAAAATATCATTAGGTACAATGATTTGTTTTTCCTTTTGAATAGTGATTTTTGTGAATCCTGCGTTATAAATATAGTTAAGATATACATCTTTTTGCAAAGCTCCTGAAACACAGCCTGCATACATTTCAGCAGCATTTATGATTTTTTCGGGCAATTCCCCTTTAAGCACAATATCAGAAATACTGAAATGTCCCCCGGGTTTTAATACCCTGAAAATTTCTTTAATGGCAGCTTCTTTATCCGGCACCAAGTTTAGAACACAATTGCTCACCACAACATCAGCAATATTGGAAGTAACAGGCATTTTTTCAATATCTCCCTGACGGAATTCTACATTGTTAAACCCAAGTTTTTCGGCGTTTATTCTGGCTCGGTTTATCATTTCAGGGGTAAAATCAATACCAATTACTCGGCCCGTTTCACCAGTTTCAGCCCGAGCTACAAAACAATCGTTTCCGGCTCCTGAACCTAAGTCAATCACGGTATTGCCTTTTTGTATTTTGGCAAATTGTGTAGGTAAACCGCAACCTAAGCTTAAATCTGCATCCGGGTTATAACCTTCCACTGCAGAATAATCATCCGTCATAATATTATATACTTCATTAGAGCAACCACCGGCACCGCAACATGAAGCTGCATTGGTTTCTTTATCTTGTAAAGCAATTTCAGCATACTTCTGTTTTACCATTTCTTTAATTTCTTGATTTGTAGTTTCCATTTTTTTTAATATTAGGTTTTAACAACAGTTATTTTTTAGATTGTAAGTTTCAAAAAGGCTTTCCAAAAAAGCTTTAAATTTATTCCAGGTTACTTCATTAATACAGTAGCAAATGGCATTTCCTTCAATACTTCCTTTAATAATTCCTGCATTTTTCAATTCCTTTAAATGTTGTGATACAGTAGGTTGGGCTAAAGGCAATTCATTTACAATGTCGCCGCAAATACAGCTCTCCGTTTTTAATAAAAAATCAATAATGGCAATGCGTGCAGGATGGCCTAAAGCCTTTGCCAGCGTTGCTAATTCGTTTTGCCGCTCAGTAAAATGTTCTGTTTTTGAAATCCCCATATTTGTATATTGCAATATTACGATATAATATCAAGTATTCAATCACTTTTAAAAAATAACTATAAAATAAAACAAATAAATTCTTACATAATTTCCCCGTGATTTGCAGTGCACTACTTTTATAGTAAATGGAAAAATTACAAATTGGAAAAACCAATACCCTTAAAGTTATAAAAGAACTTGATTTTGGGATTTACCTTGACGGACTTAATGAAGGGGAAATACTCATGCCCCGTCAATACATACCCGAAGGCACAAAACCCGGGGATATGGTTGATTGCTTTATTTATTTTGATTCGGAAGACCGCATAATTGCTACCACCTTGGTGCCATTAGCCCAAGTTAACGAATTTGCTTGTTTAAAGGTGGTGTCTGTAAATCCAACCGGAGCTTTTTTAGATTGGGGATTGCCAAAAGATATTTTGGTGCCGTTTCGTGAGCAAAAAGTAGATATGGGCGAAGGCCGAAAGTATATAGTTTTTATATACTACGACGAGCTTTCTAAGCGCATAGCTGCCACAGCAAAGGTGGAGAAATATCTAAATTTAGAACCCCATGAGTATATTACAGGGGAGGCAGTTTCCTTGCTAATCTATCAAAAAACGGATATCGGCTATAAAGCAATAGTTAATCAAAAGCATATTGGTGTGGTGCATAACAGCGATATTTTTATGCCGATTGATATTGGCACCGAAATGGTGGGCTATGTAAAACAAATAAAGGAAGACAGTAAAATAGATTTGTTACTGCAAAAGCCGGGATATGAGGTAATAGACGAGGTAGCTCAGTCACTTTTAAACAAACTTGAAGCCAAAGGTGGTTTTTTGCCGTTTACTGATAAAAGCCCTTCCGAAATCATATACCATCAGCTGGGGATGAGTAAAAAAACCTTTAAAAAAGCAGTTGGTGCCTTGTATAAAAATAGAACTATAATTATTGAGCCCGACGGTATACGACTTTTGAATTAAAAAAATATATTTTATTGTTGATAACTATGGTTTTATATAGGAATAAAACCTTTATAATTGCAGACCAAATTTTAAATAATCATGAAAAAACTATTAATCACGTTTACCTGTATCATGGGGCTTTTTGCAGCCCAGGTTGCTAATGCTAACCCTTACAAATTGGATGAAACTGCTGTAGAAAAAACATTTGCTTCAGCCTCTGAAATTACTGCCAATGAAATGGCTTTAGAAAATTTAAACCTTAACACAACTGCTTCACCATCGGATGATGTTACCTTGGGTGGTTTTTTGGTTAGAAATTTCTTTTGTGGAACTTTTGCTGTTCACAGAAGTTATGCCGGAACCAAAGGATTAGCTTTTAAGTATTGCATTACTTTAGGAATAGTAGGAACCATTGATTTTTGGTACACTGTTTTTACAGGACAAGAAGGATTGGATAACTTTACCGGAAATCCAAACTTTGTTTGCTGGACTGCTAAAGGAAAACAATAGAACCTTTTTAAATATGTCAGAAAAAACGCCTTAATTCAAATTAAGGCGTTTTTTGTTTAGTAAACTTTTTAATTTTGCCGCATGAAAAAGATATTCATTTTTTTAGCATTACTCGTTGCCTTGGGCCATGTTGCATTTGCAACGCATGAAAGTCGTTTCAAATTAGATGAAACAGCCATTGATGCTCAATTTGAGCAAGCTACGGATGTAACTTCTGAGGTTGATCAGCTTTTTATTAATAATGAATTGAGCGGAACAGCTAAAAAACCGGTTTTTGATTCGAAACAACAAACGGCTGCCGTTGTGGCTTTGGTGCAAGTAATTACAGGTATTGGGGCCTTGGTTCCAATACACCGATTTGTGCTGGGCACCGGTGGAAATTCAGCAACAATTTTCTTTGCCTATTTCTGCACTGCAAGTGGTTGTGGGGTTGGTTTGATATTGGATACCATATTTCTTTTTATAAATTTTGATGAAACCAATTACCTAGATAACAGCAATGTTATTATGTGGAAGGATGATATGTAAAGTTAGCCGATGCGCACAAAGCCTAATCTGTTTAAAGTGCATTGTTTAAATACAGTGGGCTTTATTTTTTTACCTTTAAAGTTGAACCTCAAAAATCTATTTTGTTAAACAAATAATCTTGGATAAGGACTTTTCAGCTCTATAACCTGGAGTTACTTTTTGCTCATCTGCTTATGTTAAATTTTTAAAGGCATTCGCGAACTTCGTTTGGCATTGCCCCAAAAAGTAACTAAAAAAGTCTAGTCAAAACGATGCTCCCGGGCTCCATGCCAGCAAAACCCCCGCCGTTTTGACCTTCCCTCCGCACCTTAACCCGACACTTTCATTTAAAAACAAAATTTGTTACTAGCAGTTGCGGGTTGGGTTGCCAAAAATGCGGGCCGAGACCCCGAAATGCGGGAGGAAGCATATTTTTGGCTTGAATTTTTGTAACTTTTTTTTCAAGAAAAAAGTTAAAGGAAAATGAACGGAAAGGCTTTTTCGATGAGAAAACGACATACATTTATTTGTGAAGATTGTAATAATTTTTTTAAAATCTTTGAAAAGAATTTACACGGTTTCTTATCTTAAACCGAGCCATTTCAAGGTATTAAATATCTTTAATGTTAAATTACATCACCTTTAAAATTTCGGTTTTGAGGGTGTCATTATACTTTCTTGTTAGTTCATAATTCTTTTTGTTTACCAAATATTCAGTTCTTACCACTCCACCCTGATAAAACCTGAAAAAGGTAGAGTAACCAACAAAAAGAGATGATACATAATACTTTTGCCAAATGGCTACACCTGTAAAACCAAGGCAAACCACCTGCAAGGTAGCATTGCCCAATCCTTCCCAAAAATAACCGGCATACATTTGCCCCGATCCGGGAATAAGCGTTGATAAAAGTGTGGCTTTTTCTAAATTTTTAAGCTTCGGGATATTTTTAGGGTTGTAAAGAGCGGTTAAGGCAGTGGTTAATGAATCGTTTGATTTGTATTGAATTAGTTTTTCCTTGGCCTCATTCCATTTTTGTAATTCGTTAAGCACTAAGGCAAATAATGGCAGGGCTTTGTTTGTTAAATTACTATCAGTGGTATAAAAAAACAATTGGGTTAAATACGATTCGGCATCTGGAAAGTGACTGCCTAAATATGCATTCAATGCGGCTTGGTATCTTATTTTAAAGGATACACTATCCGGCAATTCGGTTAAATCAATTCGATTTAAACAGCGTTCAGCATCATTAAAGCGTTTTAGTTGTTTTAGGCATTCTGCTTTTTTAGAAAGTGCTTCTATTTTTAAAAAGTTTTCGTCATTAAAATAATGTATCCTTTCAAAAGCTAAGAGGGCTTCATCATATTGTTTGATAGCATATAAACTGTCGGGCTCATTAAAAACGCCCGGGTTTTGGGCATGGCTAATTGAAAACCCGCCTAAGAGGAATGTGCATATCAAGCAACACGTTCCGCTCAAGTTCTTTATAAAATGTATCATTTCGTTTTTTTACACTGTTTACACTTCCCCAAATATTGCCTGCATAAAAAATACTGAATATGGCACCAAAGGAAATAAATTGGATGCTTTTTGGCCCGGCTCTGTAATAACTTTCGGCGGCAATAGCTGCCAGTGAAACCACCGTAACCAACGCTGTAGCTCCCTGACCACGATGACCGGTATAAAATTTTCCTGAACCCGGCACAATGGCCGACATGACCCCGGCTAGCAAGGGCGATTTTGGGTTATGCTCTTTTATTTTGGTATAATAATTTGTTAAAGCTTTTTCTTCATTCGCTATCGGAAAATAAGAGCCTGTAAATTGATTGGAGAGTTTTTCAAAGCTTTTGTAATCATGCTGAAGTATCGAAAAGGCCGCTTTTTCAAAATTTTTAAGCTTTTCATAATCTGTAAAGGAATCCGTTTTTATGGAATCTAAAAGAAGAATGGCATTTGAATACTTTCCTAAATAAGCAGAATTAAATGCTTCATAAAATTTACTTTTATAAAAATAGGATGAATGTGATGAAACCATATTTAGATAGAAAGACGAACTGTCAAGCGTTTTCTGATTGTAAAAAATCCAACCAATAAAATAATTGACGGAATCAAATTGGGCTGAATTAAGGGTGTTATTTTTTGAAATATTTTTTAATACCAATGAGGCATCCTTGTATTCGTAATTATCAATTAAATGGCTTGCAAATTTTATTTCGTTTTGAAATGAACGGGATTGTGCCAGCGAAAGGTTAAAAAAAAGAAAGGAAGTAACAATGAAGAAAAAAGCTTTAAACATCTTTATTCTATTGACCTTTATGCAGTTTATGGGTATTTTGATACGATTCAATTTGGTCTATAATGGCATGCGAATCTTCCCCAATATCGGATGGGGTAAGATCAGCCGAAGCCAACCTGGTGCAGCGCATCAACCTGTCGGCACTTAATGCCACGCCTTTAATCAATCCATAGTTTTGAATGCATTGTTTGCTAAAAGCAGAACAGCTAATTTCATAAGGACAATTAGCTCCAATTTGAACCGAAATAAACTTTTGATAAACATACATCATTCCACCAAATGAAAGGCTTATGGGGTTGTATCGCACAATCGGGTTTTTAATTTTTGTAAACAAAAATGAAACGTGCCTTTTTTTGATAAATGTTTTATCCTCAAAAGTTTGCTCCTTTATTAAGTCCCTATCGGTTGCACTTTGGGCTGTGGAAATAATTGTAAAAAAAGACGTAAGGATTAAAACTAAAAGAAGTTGCGTTTTCATTACTCTATTTTTTTGAAGGAGCCAAAACCTTGGCATTGCTTGGAATCTTATAATTCAAATAGGTTTCATCTACTTCCTTGTTGGTTTTAACATTGCTGTATAAGCGGCGTGTAATGGTAGAGTCACCTTTGATATCGTAGTTAAATTCGGTAATATTTAAAGGAAATGAAATGTCTTGAATTTTATTATAATTGGTGTAATACGTTTTCTTAATTACTTTTTTTTGAACATTATACAAAGCCATATAGATGGGTTTATACTTTTCGTGTACCATTTCAATTCGGCTTAGTTCATTGGTTCCACCCTTTTCAGGCACCCATTGTGTTACTACCATTCCATCTTCTATTTTGGTACTTTCTAGTTTAAATCCAGTTGATTTTAAACCCATATCCTGAGTTTTGCCGCACAAAAAGTAATAGAAAAAACTATTATCAGAACTAAAATCCAAACCCTGCATTTGTAATACCGTATTGGCTTTTACATCATAAATTTTCATTTCACCATTGGCATTGGTGATGGTAACGGATTCGGATGGCTTTAAAAATTTTGTAACCATCAAACCGCCCGATTTTTTATAAAAAACCTGCCCTGATACGGCTACATATTTTCCCTTGTTCAGTATCTTGGCACTCATATCCAAACTGATGCTTTCTACAGGAACGGGAATAACGAAGGAACTTTGAAAAAATAGAAGGAAACAAAGAACAAAACCCTTTGATATACGCATCTTTAATAAGGATGTCATTTATAAATTAAGAATAACAGGGAATATGATTCCCGATATACTGCTGTTTAATTATTGCCAGCGTTTGCCTCTGGTAATTTGGTGTATGTAACCCAACTGTATTTGTGGAGCTGAATTTTTCATAACCGGATATTTCCCTGTTACATCTTTGTAGGCCTTGTTACTGTTTGGATTTCCTAATCCCATAAGGTATCTTCCATCAACAGTAAGTTTTCCTTTTTTGCTAAGATTAAATGAAACACCGGCACCAAACGCAACACCAAAATCTATAGCATTAAATTTGGTACTGGCACCACTTACTTTAGGCAATACCGTTGTGGTTGGGTTATTGTCCAAATCAACCAAGTATTGTCTGGTGCTGATAGCTGAATTGTTACCAAGAGCGTATCCAAAAAAACCACCGCCATATAAATGAACAGAAACTACATTTTCAGTATAACGGTATGGAATAAGTTTTTCTGACTTAATAGGAATTTCCCAATTGGCAAAAATAGGAATTTGAAGGTATGAATAGTCATAAACTGTTTCTGTGGTGGTTGTGGTTTTCCCAATAATAGCATCATCCACCACTTCTACTTTTTTTGATTGAGAACCCATTTGAGAATAAAGCACATCAGCCTGAACGCCAAAGGTTTTTATAAAATTATACTTTACCGTAGCACCACCGTTAATTCCAATTTTGGTGCTAAATGAGGTTTTATCAAAAGTAGCCGATATGTTGGCCATGTTTAGTCCCACCTTGGCTCCAAGGTATAATTGGGCTTTGCTTAAAAACGAAGTGGTTAAAAGCGCTGTTAATAATAGTATCTTGTTTTTCATGAATTTTATTAAAGTCTACAAACCTAATCAGAATTTTAATTAATGCAAAATTATAACGGTTATTTTATTGGTATAGATATCTTTGCTGCACAAAAAAATGAAACTTAGGGCAGAGCATCTTATAAAGCAATACAAAAGCCGAAAGGTTGTAAACGATGTATCTATTGAGGTAAATCAAGGGGAAATTGTGGGTTTGCTTGGGCCAAACGGAGCCGGAAAAACAACAACCTTTTATATGACCGTGGGCTTGATAAAAGCCGACCAAGGCCGAATATTTTTGGATGATGTAGAACTTACCAAAATGCCTATGTATAAAAGGGCTCAATATGGCATTGGGTATTTGCCACAAGAGGCATCGGTATTCAGAAACCTGAGTGTGGAGGATAATGTGAAAGCCATATTAGAAATGACTGACCTGCCAAAAGCCGAGCAAAAGGAGAGATTGGAAACCTTGATGGAGGAGTTTCACTTAACACATGTAAGAAAAAATATGGGAGCCGTATTGTCAGGAGGAGAAAGGCGAAGAACGGAGATAGCCAGAGCTTTAGCGGTAAATCCTAAATTTATTTTATTGGATGAACCTTTTGCAGGGGTAGACCCTATAGCGGTGGAAGATATTCAGGCCATTGTTAAAAAATTGATTGATAAAAATATCGGGGTTTTAATAACCGACCATAATGTTCATGAAACCTTAACAATTACGGATAGGGCATATTTATTATTTGAAGGAAAAATACTGATGGCCGGAACAGCAGAAGAACTAGCTGCTGACCCAATTGTAAGAAAAGTATATTTAGGACAAAACTTTGTGCTAAGACAGTAAAAACCTATCTCTGAAATTCAAGCCGCATTCCGGCTAATTCTCCTGTTAATCCCTTTTGATCAAACACCTTAATCCCATTCACATAAGTGCTGTGAATACTGGATGAAAATGTTTTTCCTTCGAACGGCGACCAACCGCACTTGTATAAAATATTATTTTTAGTAACCGTGTAATTTTGGTTTGGATTTACTAATACTAAATCGGCAAAATACCCTTCACGCAAATAGCCACGGTTTGAAATTTTAAAGCATTCAGCTGGTGAATGACTCATTTTTTCAACCATTCGCTCTTTTGATATCAATCCATTTTTGCTGTGTTCTATCATTTGTACCAAACTATGCTGAACCAAAGGCAAGCCGGAAGGTGATTTTATATAAACATTATTTTTTTCTTCAATGGTATGAGGCGCATGGTCGGTAGCCACTATATCAAAAAGGTCATTGTTTAAAGCATGCCATAAAGCAGTTCGGTCTGCGGCATATTTAATTGCCGGATTGCATTTTATTTTATTGCCTAAGGTTTCATAATCCGAGGCCTCAAACGTTAAGTGATGCACACATACTTCCGAAGTAATTTTTTTATCTCTCAGTGGCAAGGTGTTTGAAAAAAGTGAAACTTCATCCGCTGTTGTGATATGTAAAATATGCAATCGGGTGCCATGTTTCTTAGCTAAGTTGGCCGCAAAGGTGGAGGAAAGCAAGCAGGCTTCACGACTTCGTATTTCAGGATGGTAGCGGGCTGCCATGTCATCACCGTATTTTGCTAAGTACAATTCGGTATTCCGTCTCACGGTAGCTTCATCCTCACAATGGGTGGCTATTAGCAACTCACATTTTTCAAACAGTTTATCCAATATATTAGGTTCATCTACCAACATATTACCCGTGCTTGAACCCATAAAAATCTTCACACCGCAAACATTTTTAGGGTTGGTTTTTAAAACTTCTTCTAAATTATCGTTTGTGGTTCCCATAAAAAAGGAATAGTTTGCCGGCGAACAGTGTTCGGCTATATCATATTTTTGTTGCAGTAGTTCTTGGGTAATAGCATTTGGCACTGTGTTGGGCATTTCCATAAAGGTGGTAGTTCCGCCTGCTACAGCAGCAGCCGATTCGGTAGCTATGGTAGCTTTATGAGTTAGCCCCGGCTCACGAAAATGCACTTGGTCATCAATAACTCCTGGCAATAACCAAAGACCTTCAGCATTTATAATTTCATAATTATTATCACTTATACCTTGTTGACTTATTTGCTCTATTCTGCCGTTTCTTATAAGTAAATCACCGATAAACGAGATACCTTCATTTATGATTAAGGCATTTTTAATTAGAGTTGGTTTCATTGGATGTGAGAATTGTTCTGCAAATTTCAGTTAATTAATTAATAAAAGATAAAAGACTTTATGACCACGTTGGTAAAACCATTTTTTAATTCTTTAACCTCAGATGAGTTAATTTTGAAAACAATGAATGAAGTACTGCCTGAAATAAGTAAGTTTAATATTAGAGTTTATGGGATTTTTATAAGAGACCAAAAAGTATTGATGGTAAAGGAAAATATGAACGGGCATGAGTTTACAAAATTTCCGGGTGGTGGGCTTGAGTTTGGTGAAGGTTTGCTAGAGGGATTGAAACGCGAAATTCGTGAAGAACTGGATTTGGATTGTGAAATTGGAGGTCATTTTTATACCACTGATTTTTTTCAACGAAGTGCCTTTTATAAAAGCGAGCAACTTATTTCCGTGTATTATTTTATTAATATTTTAAACTGTCCCGCTTTTGAAAGCTTTCCAATCTCATTTCCACAAAGCCAAACACACCAACTCGAGTTTTTTTGGATTGATATTAAAACAATTGGAGAAAGTGATGTTACTTTTCCTGTAGACAAAATGATTGTGACTAAGTTAAAGGCTAAAAACCAAGGATAGATAATACCATGAAAATGAATAAAAAGTGTTTTTATAAAATTTTCGAAGCTACCGAATGACCTTAATTTGCAATTAGTGATTCAGAAAAAGTAAATATTTTTAAAAAGAATGCAGCCCTCTTAAATACAAATTAAATCATACCATGAGAAAAGTAATATTATTTGCATTAGCCTTTTGTAAAACTTTAACATACGCGCAAGACACAGCAAAAATAAAATATATCCCATTGAAGTTTTCAGGGTACATTGAGACTTATTTTAGCTATGACATAGGAAAACCAAATAACCACGAACGCCCATCTTTTTTTTATAATTTCAATCGTCATAATGAGGCCAATCTGAACATAGGATTTATCAAAGCAAACTATTCAACGGAAAAAGTTAGAGGCAATTTTGCTTTAATGGGAGGTTCCTATGCCCAGTATAATATGGCCGGTGAACAGGGATTATTAAAAAATATTTTTGAAGCCAATGCCGGTATCAAAATTTCAAAGACCAAAAACGTATGGGTGGATGCAGGAGTAATGCCTTCTCATATTGGTTTTGAAAGTGCCATTGGTAAAGATTGTTGGAATCTTACCCGTAGTATTTTAGCCGACAACTCTCCTTACTTTGAATCGGGTGTAAAGCTTGGTTATACTTCAAAAAACGAAAAACTTTATTTATCTGCTATGTACTTGAACGGATGGCAGAGGATTCAACGTATTGCAAATAATCAAACTCCTGCATTTGGAACCCAATTTACCTTTAAACCGAATTCAACCACGGTATTGAACTGGAGTACTTTTGTTGGGAATGAACAAAACGATAGTTTTAAAAAATGGAGATATTTCAATAATTTTTACGGACAATTTCAGTTCACAGAAAAATTTGGCTTAACAGCCGGTTTTGATTTTGGTATACAACAAGATAGAGATACCGCAAATATTTTACAAGACGGAATGGCTTCCTGGTACACACCAGTATTTATTTTACGTTATGCCCCAAATGCTAAAACAAGGATAGCTGTAAGGGCAGAATATTATTCAGATAAAACCGGTGTAATTATTAATACCGGAACTCAAAATGGTTTTCAAACTATGGGATATTCTTTGAACTTTGATTATCTGGCAAGTGATAATGTGATGTTCCGAATGGAAGGAAGAGGATTGAACAGTAAGGATCAAATTTTTATGATGGATGATAAAGTCAGCAATCAGAATACATTCTTTACTACGTCACTGGCTATTTCATTTTAATTAATACAATATGCTAAATAGAATGCTTCAAAAGGCGCACAAAGTCCACAAGGATACAACGTATTAAAAAAGTTATACCACCACTTTTTTTAAAGGGATTCACCATAAAATGAATAAATAAAAGAGAGTAATTGATTCTGATATGATGTGGATACCTATTGGCAACTAAATAAAAAACAGATAACTACAAATCGAAGATTCGATAATACCTATAACTAAAAATAAAGCATAGAACAATTATCATATTAAAACTCATTTACCCCTTTCATAGGATGTAACTATCTAAAAGTTAATATATAAAAATTATTAAAAAACGTAAATTAGTCCTATTCGTTCATTTAATTTTGCCCCTTATATTTTTAAAAAAATGAAATGCTTGAAATTGCTGGTAAGTCTAGTAATAAAAAATTAACAAGCATTCCATCTTACCATTAAAAAAACAATTATAAAAAGATGAAACACACCAATGGATCCCACCATATTCCATTTAACATGGCGGGAATTCTAATCGCAATCGGCATTATCTATGGCGATATAGGCACCTCACCTCTCTATGTTTTTAATGCAATTGTTGGTTCAAGAGTCATTTCAGAAGAATTGGTTTTAGGGGCTCTGAGTTGTATTTTTTGGACATTAACCCTCCAAACCACTTTAAAATATGTATTACTCACTCTCACAGCTGATAATAATGGGGAAGGTGGAATGTTTTCACTGTATGCTCTTATAAAACGACGAACCAAATATATGCTTTTGCCTGCAATTATTGGAGGTGGAGCCTTATTAGCTGAGGGCATAATTACACCGCCTATTTCTGTAGCTTCTGCCGTAGAAGGTTTGGAATCACGAATACCTCACCTACCAACCTTAGAAATAGTTATTGTCATATTAAGTTTACTATTTATTATTCAGCAGTTTGGTACAACTACCGTAGGTAAATGGTTTGCTCCGGTTATGGTACTTTGGTTTTTTATGATTGCTATCTTAGGTGTTTCTCAAATAAGCCAGTTTCCTGAAGTATTTAGAGCTATTAATCCATACTATGGATATATATTGCTTTCTGATTATCCAAGTGGTTTTTTTCTTTTAGGGGGTGTTTTTCTCTGCACTACAGGAGCCGAAGCCTTATACAGTGACCTTGGACATGTAGGCAGGAAAAATATTAGAATCAGTTGGATATTTGTTAAAACATGTCTGGTCCTTAATTATTTTGGACAGGGAGCATGGTTAATGCAGCACACAGGTGAAACACTTGGAAATAAAAGAGTGTTTTTTGAAACTATGCCGCCGCAATTCTTAATTATAGGCGTAATTATAGCTACCATAGCAGCTGTGGTAGCCAGTCAGGCTATGATAACTGGTTCTTTTACGTTAATTAGTGAAGCTATTCGATTAGGTTTTTGGCCTAAAATGCGAATTGTTTATACTACCGAAAAGAAAGGACATATTTTCGTTCCAACAATAAATTTTTTACTTTGGGTTGGGTGCATGTTTATTGTTTATTTCTTTGAAGAATCAGCTCGAATGGAAGCTGCCTATGGAATGGCAATAAATACAGCAATGCCTATGACTACTATACTTTTTGCTGCTTACATACGAAAACGACTCAAACTGAGTCCAATAATATTTGTTTTGTATCTGGCTCTTTTTCTAACTATTGAAGGTTCATTTATGATTGCCAATCTTCAAAAATTTAGTCATGGAGGGTATGTTACATTAATTATTATGGCCTGCATTGTCTCTGTAATGTTAATTTGGTACAGAGCCCGTCAAATTCGTAACCAATTGGTTGAATTTGTGGAATTAAAGCCATTTATACCCATGGTAGAAAAATTGAGTAATGATACATCTTTTCCTAAGTATGCAACAAATCTTGTTTTTTTAACCAGCAGTGAAAAAGTAGATAAGGTAGAAAAAAAGATTATTTATTCTATTTTTGAAAATAAGCCAAAAAGAGCAGATGTTTATTGGCTGGTGCATGTTGATGTTCAGGATCATCCATATACATGCGAATACACAGTAAATCATGTTGTTTCAAATGATATTATCAGGGTTGATTTCAAGCTTGGCTTTAGGGTAGAACAAAAAATAAATATTTTACTTCGCAAAGTAATTGAAGATTTAATAGCATCACATGAATTGGATGTGGATCAAAAATACCGTACTCAATATAGTTTTATAGGAGGCGATTTCAGATATGTGTTGATTAATAAAGAATTTTCGTATGAAAATGAAATGCGCTTTTTCGATAAACTTCTCGTGTTTGGTCATTCTATTATCAAACGTTTTGGATTGTCAGACGAAAAGGGCTTTGGTTTAGATCAAGCCATAGTAACAACCGAAACCTATCCTCTTATTTTTAATAGAAAGGTGAAGGACTTTCCTTTAAAGCGATTGGATGTTTAATTCTTTTTTAAAAGAAAAAGAACCCGCCATCGTAAATTACCAATCCTACAAATGCTGCTGCTAATGAAACAGTTAACGATGCACACCCTAACCAATAGGATTTTTTATTGGTTTCAGAGTTTTTTCCTTTGTAATAAGTAATTAAGCCAACAGGTCCACAACAAAAACCTGTGCAAAAAGGTTCCAACTCTAAATCGTAAAGTGTAAACTCTGATGAATCTATTGATTGTAGATTTACTTTTGAGAGTTCAGTAATTTCGTTATTATCTTGTTCGCGAAATTCTAGGTCTAATTGTTCCTTATCATACCAAAAATCGCTATTGGCATAAGATTTGGTAACACACATTACCAAGAGTGATGTAATTATTAAAAGTAATTTTTGCAAATCAGTCTATTATTAATTTTAAAACTTTTATTATTGCCGTTATTTTAACCAAACCGCTGCTAAAATAAATAATGAAAATTAAACTTTTTTTATCTGTAATCTTATTTATTTCAACATTGTCAAACAGTTTTGCCTATAAATATTTTGGGTACAAAGATAAAGATGGTAACTATAAATGGTTTGATGAAAAATCTGATAGTTCATTTACCGACGAAAATAATAGGTATTGGGCTAAAGTAACCGATAATCAGGATAAGTGGAATAAGGCGATGATTATACGCAATGCCAATATTTATGCTTTGCTCGATTTGGGTTTTGACACCATGAAAGTGCTAAAGGATGTTCAATTGCTTAACGAAAATTCTATTTTATTTACCCGGTTTTCAAAATTAGAAAATTATAAAGATTATGTTTTTTATTGGAAAACAGCCTTCAATAGCACTAACTTTAAATTTAATGCCCGAAAATCGGGAACTATTTCAGAAACCGATTTATCTTTAAAATTTTATGCTCAAAAAGCCCACATTGCCAATGCTGCAGCTTTAGGTTTGGTTAAAGAAAGTTTTCTTGAACACTTTGCCGAAGCCTCTATTGAATTGATTAAAAAATACAAGTACAAAATAAATAGGATAACCATTGAAACCTATTTAAAAAACTATATGCATCTTAATAATGCTATTGAATTAATAAATGAGAGAAAATTGGAAAAGGATAGAATGACTGAAGTTAACACAGAACTGCCATCTCAATAGTTAGATTTTAAAATCCACTGTATGATGCAATAGCTATAACATACACAGCTATGTAGGATACAGTTGTTGCAATTGTAGCTGATGCAATTCCTGCGAAAAAGGAATTTTTAGAGTTTTTATCTACATCATCTTTTAATATTACTGTAAAAATACCTATTGGCCAGCAACAAAAGCCCCAAGCAAAAGCCCCCCAATCTACATCTTCAAATTTTAAATTTGGTTTAACGGCTATTGCATTAGTCAATTCAATATTGCCTTCAAAAACAGGAGAATTTGAAAGTTCGGTGTATGAAACATTTGTTTCATCAACATAAGCAGCTACTTTGTCTAACTGACTAAATTCACTAATTAAAGAACTTTTATCATAGGAAAAGTCAGTATCACCAGCCAATGAGAATGTAGGTAATGCAAGGATCAAAAAAGAATAAATTAGTTTTTTCATAACTGTAATTATATAACAAACATACATAAATAATCAACACAAATGAAATGAGACTTTGATTTTAAAAATAGATATGAATTACATATAATATATTTGCAGCTTAAAATGTTAAGAACACATACTTGCGGAGAACTCCGCCTTTCAGATGTAGGAAAAGAAGTAACCTTAAGTGGTTGGTTGCAAAAAAGCAGAGATATTGGTACCATAGGTTTCATTGATTTGCGCGATCGTTACGGAATAACCCAATTATCGTTTGATGAAGGTAGAAATAAACCGGTGTTTGATATAGCCAGAACCCTTGGTCGTGAGTATGTTTTAACAATAACAGGAACTGTAATAGAGCGAACTGCAAAAAACCCGAAAATAACCACAGGCGATATTGAAGTTCAGGTTTCTAATATTGAAATTTTGAACGAATCAAAAACACCTCCGTTTACAATAGAGGAAGAAACCGACGGGGGGGATGAATTGCGAATGAAATTCCGTTATTTGGATTTAAGACGAGAAGTGGTTCGTAAAAATTTAGAATTGCGCCACAAAGTTTCAAAATACACCCGTCAGTATTTAGATAACCAAAATTTTATTGAAGTGGAAACCCCCGTTTTAATAAAATCAACGCCCGAAGGTGCTCGTGATTTTATTGTTCCTTCCCGCTTAAATGAAGGAGAGTGGTATGCCTTGCCGCAAAGCCCACAAACGTTTAAGCAATTACTTATGGTAAGTGGGTTCGACAGATACTATCAAATTGTTAAATGTTTTAGAGATGAAGATTTAAGGGCTGACCGTCAGCCTGAATTTACTCAGATAGATTGCGAAATGAGTTTTGTGGAACAAGAAGATATTTTAAATACGTTTGAAGGTTTAATTAAATACCTTTTTAAGGAAGTAAAAGGGCTTGATATACCAAATGTACCTCGCATGAATTATGATGATGCTATGCGATTGTATGGTTGTGATAAACCCGATATTCGTTTTGATATGCAATTTGTGTATTTGGATGAGGTAGCAAAAGGAAAAGGATTTGGAATTTTTGATACTGCCGAAACCATTATTGCCATTAATGCCAAAGGTGCTGCTAATTATACCCGCAAGCAATTAGACGAGTTAACAGAATTTGTAAAACGACCACAAATAGGAGCCAAAGGATTAATATATTGCCGTGTGGGTGATGATGGTTCTTTAAAATCATCAGTTGATAAATTTTATGATCAAGAAGCTTTACAACTTTGGGCTACTGCCTGCAAGGCTGATAAAAATGATTTGATTTTGGTATTGAGTGGTGACCTAAACTCCACCCGTAAGCAAATGAATGAACTTCGCTTGGAAGTAGGGAAACAATTGGGCTTGCGTCAACCTGATAATTACAAGGCCCTTTGGGTTACCGACTTTCCACTTTTGGAACTTGACGAAGAAAGCAACCGTTGGCATGCTATGCACCACCCATTCACATCACCCAAGCCTGAAGATATTGCATTAATGCAAACTGACCCGGGAAAAATAAGAGCCAACGCTTATGATTTGGTTATAAATGGGGTGGAAATTGGTGGAGGAAGCATCAGAATACACAACCGCGATTTGCAAAAACAGATGTTTAGTTTGTTGGGTTTTACGGATGAACAAGCACAGGCCCAGTTTGGTTTTTTAATGAATGCCTTTGAATATGGAGCTCCACCACATGGAGGGCTTGCTTTTGGATTTGACCGCTTGTGTTCCTTGTTTGGTGGTTCCGAAACCATTCGCGATTTTATTGCATTCCCCAAAAATAATATGGGCCGTGATGTAATGATTGATGCACCATCGGTTATTAGCGATGAGCAGAAAAAAGAGTTGGGAGTCCAATCTTAGTAGTTTGTCATGCCGAGGTACGAGGCATCTCTTCAGAAAATATTCCTCCTTTCGTTGGAATGACAATCCATAGAGAATTTGTCCTATCGAGGAACGAGACATCTCTAATGCTTAAAAACTTTAAAGAATTTTTAATATTATTCAAATAAATTTTTATTGCTCATTATTTACAAAATTTATTCAAAAATTCTTGAGAAGCAGTGTTACCTAATTCTGAAGCTTTTTTCCAGTTGGCACATGCTTTTTCACGGTTATTTGTATTGTACATGGCAATACCCAAGCCATTAAGAGCCTTATCATCATTAGGATTTCTGCTTAAATATTTTTCATAAACTGTAATTGCTTTTTGAGGTTCACTTTTGGCAATATAAGTATCTGCAATACCCAACCAAGCCTGTTTAAAAGAAGAGTCTCTATCCAGAGTTTTTTGATAAAATACCATAGCCTCATCATTCCGTTTTAATTTTATTAAACTATTGGCCTTATTGTAGTAGGCAGGAATATATTCCGGATTTAGTTCAATGGATTTATCATAATCAGGCAGGGCTTCTTCATTTCTTTCTAATGCGGCCAAAGATGTGCCTCTGTTAAAATAAGCCTTATCATATTTAGGATTTAATTCAATAGCTTTTGTATAATCTTTAATAGCTAAATCATGTTGTTTATATTCACGGTATACATTGCCTCTGTACCAAAAGGCATTGCTCGAATTAGGAAATTTTTCTACCACATCACTAAAGAGTGCAATGCTGCTTTTCCAAGCGGAGATTCTTTGGTAGGTTAGCACTGCCATAAAAAGTACAAAACCTGCAACCAAGGTGTAAACCATGCTTGCTTTCGATTTGTCTTTCAAAAACTGGTCGACAAAAATTCCAATAATAAAAAATAAACCCAAATAAGGAAGGTAAGTATAGCGCTCGGCTATAATAGCATGGCCAAAGGGAACAAACTGAAGAACCATGCCAATGGTGGCAAAGAAAAACAAAAGGCCAAATAAAATTTCAAATCGATATTTCTTGGTTCTAATAGCCATGATTAATAAACCAATAATTACAATTACTGAAAAATAAGCCCACAGAGGCATTGTTTCACCGGGTTCAATTGGGTAGTATTGAATAGCCGATAAATTGAAAGGTGCAAAAACTAAAACGAAGTATTTGCCAATAGCTACAAAAATCAAAACAATGCGATCTACTAAAATAAAATCTTTGGCAATGGCCATTGCTTCACCCTTTTGGGTATATAAGGCCAGCAACCCAAAAATAATTGAAAGAATAAAATAGGGTATTTTGTTTGCTAAATTTTTTACATCAAATTTTCTGTCAATAAAAATATCTATCAATACCAAAATTACGGGAAGTGTTATTCCCATTGATTTTGACATGACAGAACATAAGAATAAAACCAGACTTGTGAGGTATATTTTTAAAGTTTTTATCTCTCGATATTCTAAATAATAAAGAATAGACAGAAGGTAAAACATAGCATACATTACATCTTTGCGTTCTGCAATCCATGCCACCGACTCTACTCGAGTGGGATGAATAGCAAATAAAATGGCCACAGTGTAACATACCACATCACTCATTTTTAATTTTTTGAATAGCTTAAAAACTAAAAAGACATTGGCAATATGAAACAGGAGATTAACTATGTGATAGGAAGAAGGGGTTAGTTTAAAAAAAATAAATTCAATAGCATAACTCAATACTGACAATGGCTGATAGTTGCTTACATAAAAGGAGCTAAATATTTTTTTAAGGTTTTCCCAACTCAATTGCTGAATGGATGGGTTATTTACTATGTAGGCATCATCATCCCAATTCGTGAGAAAATCACCATTTTTTACTCTTATAAATAACAGAAAAGTGAAAATTGCAATTCCAATTATTCCCCAGTTATTTGTGCCAGCCTTCTGTTGTTCCGTTTTTTTAGCCATAAGTTGTTTTGGATTTGCGGTGCAAATTATACAATCAAAATTTAAAAAAATCAGAATTTGTTGTTTAAAAACTGATAGTTCAAAATCTAACTACAATTTTATTGCTTTCCATGTCAATGAAAAACACAACGATAAATAGATTGAACACCAAAGGTTATTAGAATTAAAAGAAGAAGGGTTTAGGTTTTGATAAAATTAATTAATCTTTTTCTTAATATCTTTCCATAAGGATTTATAAGCCAATGCTGATTTTGAATTAGGGGCAAATGAAGGCAAGGGCGCAAGTTCTACCCCCATTTTTTCAATATCTGAAGAATATTTGACTATTGTTTTTAAAATATTAGGTACATCCTTAATACTTGAGGTCATTATATCCTTATGCATACTTTTTCTTATATCAACCATTGAAAAAAATGGTAGGATACTTCCAGTGTCAAGATCATTCTTTTTAAAATACTCAAATATTAAATGATAGGTCCGTATTGAAAGGGTACTTGGTATTATTGGCACAACAAAATAATCAGCTGTGTTAAAAATATGCTCTGTCAAGAGTGATAAACCTGGAGGACAATCAATAAATGTGTAATCGTATTTTTTGCTAAGTAAATCTGTAATAGATTTTAATTTTTTCTTTGATTTTTTTGTTTCCTCTAGCAAAATATCCATATTTCGTAATGAAAAATCTGCTGGTAAAACCTCCAAATTTTGAAAATTAGTTTCTCTGACAGCTTCAAAAATATCATTTTTCCTATCTATAATATTTTTTGCACCACCCTTTACTTTTGTATTTACTTTGCAAAAAAAGGAAGCCGAACCTTGAGGGTCAAAATCCCACAAAAGTGTTTTTTTACTTTCTTGCGAGGCTAAATAAGCGAGGTTTACCGCAGAGGTGGTTTTGCCCACACCGCCTTTAAAATTATATAAGGCAATCGTAACCATATTTTACTAAATATAATTGAAATGATTGGCAATATATAAGTTCATGTCCATGAAATTTTGAAACTACTTTTTAGCAGTCTTTGTTGTTGCAGCAGCCTTCTTAGCTGGGCTATTCTTAGGCACAATAGCTTTTTTTTGGGCAATTTCGGTTTTCTTAACAGCAGGTTTCACTACCTTAGGAGCCACTTTGGCTGCGTTATTTTTAGCGGCAGGTTTCTCTGATGTAGGTTTAGAAGTAGTTGAAGTTGCCTTTTTACTAATCGGTGTTGGCAGCTTCTTTTTTACAGGAGCATTTTTCTTTTCTAGTTCCTTTAATTTTTTTGCTATGGTTTTCGCTATTTTTTTTGAGGCATCAGCAATCGACTTGCTAATTGCATGTCCTTCCACTTGAAGTTCATTTACAATCTCATTGACTTTTGAAGCTATCTTATCTTCAATATCACTTTTTAATTTGGCGTATTTCATGATTTTACAGTATAAATATTTTTCAATGTTACGCTAATGTTAACAATATTTAAGTATTTCAGCATAATCATAACAATTTAATAACATTGAAATTTTTACAAACTATCACTTTACCCCTTTATTTATTGGTATTAACAACATTTTTATTAAATATTTAAAAAAACATCAAAATACGTAAATACATTAAGCCAGATTTAAATTTTTTCATTGGTTCTATAAAATGTTGTGTGAAATAAAATCTATAAATGAATTTATCACTAGATGATTGAAACTCTATCGTAAGATTTTTTAAATAAATTTATAGATTTACTACCACCGCTAAGGTCCCCAACAACAAGATAAACCACAATAAAAATCCAAGCAAGAAGGCTTTAAAGCCAGTTTCTCTGATATTATTAACTGATATATTGGCTCCGATTAGTAAAAGGGTAATGCTTAGGCCCGATTTGGAAATATTAACAATACCTTTTGAAATTTCCGGAGGTATGTTAAGATATGTATTGGCTAATGACGCTAAAATAAACAATAGAATAAAGAGTGGAAAAGAAGCCATTCCTGCTTTTTTGCCATAAACCAAAGCTGTAACCAATACCAGAGGAATTATCCATAGAGCACGGGCTAGTTTGATAGATGTAGCTATAGTTAATGCTTCGTCGCCATAAGCTGCTGCTGCCCCTACCACCGAACTGGTATCATGAATGGCAATGGCCGACCATAACCCAAATTGATATTGTGTTAAACCCAATAAATGACCAATGTATGGGAATAATAATAAAGCAATGGCATTTAAAGTAAAAACAGTAGCCATGGACATTGAAATTTCCTTTTCATCCGCATCTATTGAAGGGCTAACGGCTGCTATGGCACTTCCACCGCAAATGGCTGTACCGCAAGAAATAAGATAGGTGATTTTTCCTGAAACCTTTAAAATTTTTCCCAAAAGCAAACCTAAAGCCAATGCTCCAAATATTGTAATGAGTGTAAAAATGATTCCTGTTTTACCTGCATCTATAACTTTCATAAAATCCATTCCAAAGCCCAACCCAACAACGCAAGCCTGCAATAGGTATTTAGTAACCGGTTTGGTTATTTTTTGTATAGGATTGACAACACTAAAGCCTATTATAAGACCTATGGTTAGTGAAAAATGAGTAGGAATATTAAACAGAATAATGCAAATACTTAGTATAATGAGTATAGCGATTGATGTTTTTTGAGTTGATGAAAAGTAAGCCAATGCTATTTGTTAACAAAGTTAAATCTATTTCATGATTTATTTAAATTACTAGATTTTGCAAATTACTTTGAATACTAATTATTGCAGCATTTCCCACAACTTATCCTTCAATGGCAAAATATTATAACCCGTAGCCGATGATATAAATATACACTCTTCGTTTGGTGGCAAATCTGATTTCAACATACCCATTAATTCATCATCAATTAGGTCGGTTTTGGTAATGGCTACCAAGCGTTTTTTAAAGAGAAGTTCTTTATTGTGCTTTTCTAGTTCTTTTAATAAAATATTAAATTCTTTTGTAATATTTCCAGCCTCAGCTGGTATCATAAACAAAAGAACAGAGTTACGTTCAATGTGTCTTAAGAATCGTGTTCCTAAACCTTTTCCTTCGGATGCTCCTTCAATAATTCCGGGAATATCAGCTACTATAAAGGACTTGTAATCGCGGTATTTTACGATTCCTAAATTGGGTACCAGAGTAGTAAATGCATAATTGGCAATTTCAGGTTTTGCAGCAGAAATAACCGAAAGCAACGTGCTTTTTCCTGCATTTGGAAATCCTACTAAACCAACATCCGCCAGTACTTTTAATTCCAGTATCCGCCAGCCTTCTATTCCATCTTCACCCGGTTGGGCATAGTGTGGAGTTTGCTTGGTTGGCGATTTAAAATGCCAGTTTCCTAATCCTCCTCGGCCACCGGCCATTAATACTTCTTGTTGGCCATCCTGAGTTATTTCAAATATAAATTCACCGGTGTCCGCATCACGAGCAACCGTTCCTAATGGAACATCTATAACTTCAGGCTTTCCTTGTTTACCGGTTTTATTACTTCCTTCTCCTTTATTACCATCATCACAGTGTATATGTTTTTTAAATTTTAAATGCAGAAGCGTCCACATTTGAGCATTTCCCCGCAATATAACAGAGCCTCCATTTCCACCATCACCTCCATCTGGTCCACCCATGGCTGTCAGTTTATCACGATGAAAGTGCATACAACCTGCACCACCTTTTCCTGAACGGAAGAAGATTTTTACATAGTCAACAAAATTTGATTCGGCCAATTGAATTTAGAATTATGATTTTAGATTTTTTTAGATTTCTCCTTCGTCGAAATGACAAACATCAAGGATTAATCCAGTATTTTACAAAGGTCACCAAACACTGTTTCAATTCTGTTCATACCATTTACACCAAGATATTTTCCTTGAGCATCATAGTAATCCTTTAAAGGCAGTGTTTCATTATTGTAAACTTTAAAACGATTGCGAATGGTGGCTTCATCTTGGTCATCAGCTCTGCCTGAAGTTTCACCTCTAAGCAAAAGTCTTTTGGTTAATTCATCTTCATCCACTTCTAAAGCAATCATTTTTGTGATGGGATGCCCCAATTTATTAAGCATTTCATCCAATGCCTCACCTTGAGCGGTAGTTCTTGGAAATCCATCAAAAATGAATCCGATAGCGTTTAAATTTTCATTTATTTTATTTGCTACCATCCCAATCACCACTTCATCAGGCACTAATTCTCCTTTTTCAATATACTCATTGGCTTTTTTTCCTAAAGTTGTTCCGGCTTTTCGTTCGGCTCTTAGAATATCTCCTGTTGAAAGATGGATGAGTTTATACTTTTCAATTAATCGTTCGGATTGGGTTCCTTTGCCTGCTCCCGGAGGGCCAAATAATACTATATTTTTCATATGAGGCGTATTATTTTGCGAAAGCTACCGCTCTTCTTTCACGAATTACGGTTACTTTTATTTGACCTGGATATATCATTTCCTTCATTATCTTTTGAGAAATATCAAATGATAATAAATCCGATTGTTTGTCATCCAATACATCGCTGTTTACAATAACTCTGAGTTCACGGCCGGCCTGAATAGCAAAGGCTTTATCAACCCCGTCAAATCCTACGGCTAATTTTTCTAAATCTACCAATCGCTTAATATAAGCTTCGCTGTCTTCTCTTCTTGCTCCCGGTCTTGAACCCGAAATAGCATCACAAGCCTGAATGATTGGCGAAATAAGATTGTTCATTTCTATTTCATCATGGTGAGCTCCAATAGCGTTTACAACATCAGGATGTTCTCCATATTTTTCAGCCAGCTTCATACCTAACAATGCGTGTGGAGTTTCTGGATCGTCATCAGGAACTTTTCCAATGTCATGCAGTAATCCTGCACGTTTAGCCATTTTAGCGTTTAAGCCAAACTCAGTAGCCATTATAGCGCAAAGATTTGCTACCTCGCGGCTGTGTTTCAACAAATTTTGCCCGTAAGATGAACGGTATCTCATTCTTCCCACCATACGAATTAATTCTGGGTGAAGTCCGTTTATACCAAGGTCAACTACTGTTTTTTGGCCGATTTCAATAATTTCTTGCTCTACATCGTTTTTGGTTTTTTCTACTACCTCTTCAATACGAGCCGGGTGTATACGTCCGTCAGAAACCAAGCGGTGCAATGACAAACGGGCTACTTCGCGGCGAATTGGGTCGAAACCTGAAAGGATAATTGCTTCCGGTGTATCGTCCACAATTATCTCAATACCTGTAGCAGCTTCTAAAGCTCTGATGTTTCTTCCTTCTCTACCAATAATTCTTCCTTTTACTTCATCATTTTCAATATGGAAAACGGTTACTGTATTTTCAATAGCTTGTTCAGCCGCAGTTCGTTGAATGGTTTGAAGAACGATACGTTTAGCATCTTTTGTAGCAGTAAGCTTGGCTTCATCAATAATGTATTTCATTTGAGATAATGCCTGAGTTTGCGCCTCGGCTTTTAGGGCCTCTACCAATTCATTTTTAGCTTGTTCTGCTGATAAGCCTGCAATTTTTTCAAGCTGCTGTACCTGACTGGCGTGAAGCTTCTCAGCCTCCTGTTTTTTTACCTTAGCTACTTCCAAATGCTTGGTAAGCTCATCTTTTAACAAATCATTTTCCTTTTGTTTCTTATCAAGGTTCGCAATTTTGTCATTAATACTTTGTTCTTTAGCTCTGAATCTATTCTCAGACTCAGCCAATTCTCTATTTCGACTATTTACTTTTTCGTCGTGCTCGTTTTTTAGTTCAAAAAACTTTTCTTTAGCTTCTAATTCCTTTGTCTTAATTATGCTATCAGCCTTTTGCGTTGCATCTTTAATAATAGTAGCAGCTCTTTGGGTGGCTTCGTTTACACTGCTATTGGCTTTGGCATCATTTCTTTTGTTAATTAAAAATATTGCTGCAAAAGTGCCTATGGCTCCTCCTGCCGCAATACCTAATACGAGTGATAGTGCATCCATTTTTTAATTTTCTCTTGGTTAATTACTGTAAAAATGTAGCGGAATTCTTAAGAAATATCTTGCTCATCAAGGTACTGATCCAGTTTAATCAGTAATTGCTCCATTTCTGCAGATATTGATTGGTCATTTGATACTGCGTTCAGATTTTCTGAAGCAAACTCAAGTGCCGACATCGCTATAGCGTCCTGTTTGTCTTGAACCGAAAAATTTTCGGTATAAAACTTGGAACGTTCATTTACTAATTTAGCCGCCTTTCTTACATTTTCTTCCTCTACAGAAGAAATCTTGAGCGGATATTGTCTGTCTCCTATTAATACTTTGATGGATATTTCCTTGTTTTCCACCGTTAATTATCGTTTTTTTTAGTCATTAAGTAATGACATGCTTTTATCAATTTCACGGATTACCGAATTAATTTTTTGCTTCAGTGCTTTTCTTCCTTCTTCGTCCGATGAAATTGAATTTGCAATTTTAAGCATTTTATTCTTCTCTTCTAAATCCTTTATCGTTTCACGTTGTATATCTATAGAACGCTGCAATAAATTTATTTTTTCGTTCAACTTGGTGTTATCATCCAGCAAACGGTGGTTTTTTTCTACTATTTTTTCAGCTTTCAGCTTAATATTTTGTATCAAAATCTTCAAATCGGCCATAACTTATTTTCTTACAACAGCTTTCAGTTGGTTTTCAAATGTAGCAATTAGTTTTTGCATTATTGCGTCTATTTGTATGTCGTTCATGGTTTTTTCATTGTCATACAAAACCATATTAAAGGTGTATGATTTTTGACCCTCCTCAAGCGGCTTGCCTTCAAAAACATCAAAAACGGTTAGTTTTCTTAAATACTTTCCGATGGTTTGGTTTACAATAGTTTCAATGTCACTGTATGGAACGACTTTGTTTAATACCAAACTTAAATCCCTGCTTACCTCCGGAAAAACCGGAATTTCCTGAAGTTTAAATTTATTTTTAGTGGTGGCTAAAATCAAGGCCGCCACATTTATTTCAGCATACCACACGGTGCCTTTTATATCTAGTTTTTTTAGTATTTCTCTTCCTACCTCTTCAATAATTACTCCTTTTGTTTTTTTTGCCCCAACCGCTGCTAAAGCATTTTCAACGACGGATTTGATGAAGTAATAATCTGCTTTGGCAGGTTTTTGTCTCCAATTAGGTGCTTCTTTATTTCCGGTAACTACCAAAGCTAATTTTTCAAATTCTTTAAATCCGGTTTCTGAATGTTGGTAAACTTTTCCAAACTCATAAAATTTTAAATCATTCGCTTTTCTGTTTTTATTGTAAGCTATAGCCTCCAACATGGAAGGTAAAATACCGTTGCGCAAGATGGCAAGTTCATTGCTCAGAGGGTTCAATAATTTTACAGCTTTTTCAAGTTCATCTGCTCCATAATAGGATTCACGGGTAAGTGAATTGGTCATTATTTCATTAAACCCTTGTGCGGATAAATAGTTGCTGATGGTTTGTTTTATGAAATTTTTATCAGGCTTTGGCTGAACCACTGCAGCGCTATGCATTATTTCAGGAAACGGAATATTATTGTAACCATAAATTCGTAAAATATCTTCAAATACATCAATATCGCGGTTTACATCAGTTCTATAATTAGGTATTCTTAGTTCCAAGCTATCTGTTGTTTCGGATACTATTTCAATATCCAAATTTTTAAGAATTGTTTTTAATGTAACATTATCAATATTTACCCCGGCTAAAGTTTTAAATTTTTTATAAGAAAAATTGACTTTAGGCGAAACGATACTTTCAGGCTGAACATCAATTAACTCTGATGCTATTGTTCCACCTGCTATTTCTAAAATAAGTTTGGCTGCTTTTTTTAGAGCATTGGCAGTATTGTGTGGGTCAATTCCTCTTTCAAAACGGAAGGATGAATCGGTACTTATGGAATGAAGTTTAGCTGTTTTACGAACATTTGCTGCATTAAACCATGCACTCTCCAAAAAAATAGTTTTAGTACTTTCGGTAATGGAAGATGATAAACCACCCATTACACCGGCTAGGGCTAAAGGTCCGTTTTTATCAGCTATCACTAGCTCGACTCCTGTTAGTTTTCGCTCGGTTTTATCAAGCAAGGTTAGGGTTTCTCCTGAATTGGACAACCTTACATTAATGCTGTCTTTTAGTTTATCCGCATCAAAAGCATGCATTGGTTGCCCTATATCATGCATAATGTAGTTGGTAGTATCTACCACATTATTAATGGGATTTATTCCAATGGCTTTCAGGCTTTTTTGCAACCAATCGGGTGATGGTGCAATGGAAATATCTTTTAGTAGTAACCCGCTGTATCGTCCACAGGTATTCCTGTCCTTAATAGAAAGACTTATTGAACTTCCTTTAGCATCCGATGAAAATGAATAGTTATCATCATCCGTTAAAGTACGGTTTAATATCGCTTTTAGATCACGGGCTATACCTAAATGTGAGGCTGCATCGCCCCGGTTTGGTGTTAATCCAATTTCAAAAATAAAGTCTGAATCTGTTTTGATAACCTCCGAAATCGGAGTTCCAACTTTACAATCGGCATCTAAAATCAAAATACCATCGTGACTGGTTCCTAAACCTATCTCATCTTCGGCACAAATCATTCCTTCCGATTCTTCGCCGCGTATTTTGGCTTTCTTCATGGTTATGGGTCCATCAGTTAATGGATAAATAGTCGTTCCGATAGGAGCTACAATTACCTTTTGCCCCACAGCAACGTTGGGCGCTCCGCAAACAATATTCAACGTAACTTCATTCCCGATATCAACTTTGGTAAGTCTTAACCTATCCGCATTGGGATGTTGGGTTACTTCCAGCACATGCCCAACCTTCAAACCTTCAAACCCACCTTTTACCGCTCCGGTTTCATAAAGGTCTTCTACCTCTAATCCACAGTTGGTTAGTAACTCGGCTATTTGTTCAGGAGTTTCTGTTAAAGTAATATGTTTGATAAGCCAGTTAAACGAAATTTTCATATGTGAATTATTCTATGCTTTATTTTTATTTATAGGTATTATCGAATCTTCGATTTGTAGTTTTCTGTTTTTTGGCTATGAGCCATATATAATGCCCTATGCTCATTCGCAGTTTGTGTGAATTCGTTCATGGTTATTTCATAAAAGGGGCAAAGATAATAGGGTTATTTAAAATTGAGTGTTTAGTTATTGGGTTATTTAGTAAAAACTGAAATCATCCCATAAAAAAAACCGCTCTAATTTCTCAGAGCGGTTTTTTTTTAAAGCTTTTTTTATAAACCTAGTTTTGAACTATCATTTTAGCAGCGCCTTTGTGTTTGGCTCCAGCTACTTGAACAATATAAGTACCTTTTGGTAAATTATTAGTTTCAATACGGTGTTTCTTTAAACCGGGAGTTTGATTATTTAATAGCTGCTGATAAACCACTTTACCTGTCATGTCCATTACGGTAACTGAAATATTATCTTTTTGATTAATGCTATACTGTATAGTTGCAAAATCAATAGCAGGGTTTGGGAATACACTTAATTGTGCAGAAAGGGTTCCATCTGTATTTTTAATTCCTGTAAAAAGTGTTTTGGTTTCAAAAATTCCACGACCGTGTGTACCGGCAACTATTACCGAGCCAATATCTCCAATTTTATTTTCCACCTGGCGAAGTTCATAGGTTGCTACTCTTGGGAAAGGTTTTCCGGTTGCTGTTCCTGTATTTTGTTCTGTCCAGTTAACAGATGCGGCAGTTACATTGGTTGTTCCGTATACTCCAAATTCGGTACCAATAATTACCATATTAGGGTTATCATAGGCAAATTCAGCATCATATACCGGCATAGCAGGTAAGTTACCTTGAATAGCTTTCCATGTAGGAACAGGTGCATATGCATTCTCGGTATAGTATATGTAATTTGTATTGCCATAGTTACCTAAAGTTACTATCATTCTATTGCTATCATTTCTATCAATACCAATACCTGTTATAAAACGACCTCCAGGAAGGTTTCCTGTAATGTTTTCGGTTACACAGCCTGGGTAGACTATATTAGGATCCAAATTTTTCATTGTATCAAAATGGTTCATTGGTACTTGAATTCTTACCAGTTGACCGCTTTTGCCTGCAAAAATATATCTGCCGCTTTGAGAGTTTTCTATGACAAAGGCATTGCTGAACGTGCTTACTTTAAACCAAGTTGGGTTTTTGGAAGTAGTTAAAACATGTTCAACCATCCATATACACTGGTCAGCCCCAACATAAAGGCGAGATAAGGTATCTACTTCCGATAATTTAATAGAGGTATTAAATGGCGCTTTAATGTATGGACCTTTAGGGTCGGCTTCTAAATTTTGGCTACCTGCTGTAAATTTAAATCGAGGAACCCTTCTGTCAAGAATGGAAGAAGGACCTGAACCTTTATTTAAGGAACGTGCTATGTTGCCATAATAGCCTTCTACAATAAAGGCTGAACGATTAACATTTGATATTTCGCAACGGAAACCATCACCACCATAAATAGCTTGTGCACGTTTTTTCTCAGTACCTACTTTACTAATATATTGAGTTCCGTTATCTTGAGTTCCTCCAATAATAGCACCATCAGCACTGGCAGCAATGCCATAAAATTGGGTAACGTTAAAACCAATATTATAGGGAGCAAAAAAGTTAAACTTATCTGTAGTTGAGCGATATACTCCACCATCGTTACCATTATACATTCTCATTGGACGAGAAACTGTATCATAAGTAATCCAATGATGATCGGAATGAGTCCCATTATATACATCATAAGGACCAAGATTTTCAGTCCATTCTGCCATTCCTACACCACCCATGTAAACATGTTTTTTATCTCTTGGATGAACGGCAATTGTAAGGTCATAATCACCCTGTCCACCAGCACCGCCATTTAACGGGTTAAAAATTGTACTTCCGCCTGGTACTAATAATTTAAAGGTAGAACCACCGTCGGTTGATTGAAATAATCCACCAAAGTTATTACTTGCAGAGGCTAACACATAAACAAAATCAGGGTCTTGCGGTGAAATACCTATAACCAAACGGTTAAAAGAACCAGTAATACCTGTGGCAGCAGAATAACTAGAGCCTACGGTGCCATTGGTGGATTTGTATATTTTACCAGCTCCATATGCCAGAACAGTTCCATTTGTAGCAACTTTTACATCTCTGAACGAACCGGTTAATAAATTAGTCCAGCTTGTTCCGCCGTTGTCAGAATATTTAAGGCCTGAGTTTGTGGCAGCATAAGCCACATTTTTATCAGGTGCCGATGCCATGGCGTTAATATAAGCAAGGGATTTTGTGGTAGCTAATTGAGTAAAGGTAGCACCTCCATCCGCGGATTTAAAAATACCTTCACCCGGGAAAGAGCTACCTTCGTTATCTCCACCTCCACCAAATGAACCTGAGTTTTCTCCAGACCCAAAATAAATGGTTCCATCAATGGTTTGACATGAACTTTGAAATGCCAATGTAGACATAGCATCATTAACTGCCGACCATGATCCACCTGCATTGGTAGATTTAAAAATTCCACCTGAAACACCAGCTGCATAAAGTGTGTTAGGTGTAATTCTATCAACCAATATTGTTCTACAACGACCACCAACATTATCAGGACCTGATTCTTCCCATATTAATGGAAATCCAGCCTTGTTTAACCGCATAGAGTTTAGTTGTGATTTGGCTGCTTGAACATCAGCAAAATCTATTAAACCTGTTATTTGATTTGCCTTCATTTTATAAAGCATTTCCAATCCTTTCATGGATGTAAATTGTTTATTACTGAAGTAGTTTTTTGAGCTGTAATACCCTTTAGAAGTATTTACCGCAAAAAATATTGAACCTGCAACTATTGCAAACCCAACTGAAAATAGTACAATTTTCTTCATGTGTATTTTATTTATTTTATTGTTTAAACTTAATTATATGTGTTTTTCGGCATGGTAAGACGACCTTACCATTGGGCCAGATTCCACTATTTTAAAACCTTTTTTTAATCCTACTTCTGTATATCTTTCAAACTGTTTTGGTGTCACATATTCTTTTACTTGTAAATGCATTTTAGTTGGTTGCAAATACTGACCTATGGTCATTACATCACATCCATGGGCTACTAAATCATCCATTATTTCAAATACTTCGTCTTCCGTTTCACCCAAACCAACCATTATGCCACTTTTGGTTCTTAAACCATATTCTTTTGTTCTTTTTATCTGTTCAAGGCTGCGTTCGTATTTAGCTTGAGGTCTAACAATTCTGTAAAGTCGTTTCACAGTTTCCATATTGTGCGAAATAACTTCAGGATTTTGGTCCAAAACCCTTTCTAAGGCTTCCCAATCTGACTTGAAGTCGGGAATGAGTGTCTCAATAGTGGTGCCGGGATTTACCAATTTTATCATTCGTATAGTATCTGCCCAAACAATGCTTCCCTTATCCTTTAGTTCATCTCTATTTACTGAAGTAATTACGCAATGTTTTAGTTTCATTAACTTAACTGCTTCAGCCACTCGTCTTGGTTCATCTAAATCATATTCGTTAGGTCGTCCGGTTGCTACTGCACAAAATGAACAAGAACGAGTACATACATTACCCAAAATCATTAATGTGGCAGTTCCCGAGCCCCAGCATTCTCCCATATTAGGACAATTTCCATCCTCACATATCGTATGTAATTTATTTTCCCTAACAATTTTTTTTACTCCGGCATAGTTCGGTCCCGTTGGTAATTGTATCTTTAACCAATCAGGTTTTGTTCTTTGCCTCGGCTGTTCTAGGGTAGGTAACTCTATCATCTGCTAAGCCGCAAATATATTTTTATAACTTCGTTTCATCAATATCGTTTTCCTTTAATTTTTTGCAACTCTTTTTCCTAAAAACATTTTTATATAAACACCATTTTGAAGGTTTTTGTTTTTTGCAAAAGCCATTACCGGAAGCCCTTTATTAAAGTATTCGGAATAAAATCCTGCTTCAAGTCTCTTTGGAAAATTAGTGTAATAACCCCACATAAACCCTATACCTACTGAAGCTGAAAGGCCTGTTTTGTATGTAATCTCATTTAACCCTATCCGTCCATCTGAGTAACCTGCAATCCTTGTTTTATCTGTGTGTTTTTCAGGGTCGTATTTTTCAGAAACAATAATTTCATAACCTGCCCCATCAGGATAAATCATGTTAATATAAACCGGCTTTAAAAACCCGAATGTCAAACCTGCCCCACAATTGATATCAATCCCTATTCTCTGAGCATCTGAAAATTGGGATATTTTGTGTGAAATAGAATACTGAACTTTTAGCAAAGCCACTTTATTTTGCTTTCCAAACACAAATGGAGTGGGATTGTTTATGTCGGCATTAAATGTTTTGGTTTCCTGAGGATGTCTGTATGTTACCAGTTCTAAATCAAACTGTTTTCCTAAACCTTTGCCTGCACCTAGTTTATTTTGATAGGCAAAACCCAATCCGGATGATTTATAAATTACACCACCATAAAATGCACGCTCGGTTGGTTGGCTTTTTGCAATAAAGCCAAAACAAATAAGGGATATGGATAGTAACAACTTGTGCATTCCTGATTGTAAAAATAATACTAATTTTGAGAAACCATATACAGAGATACAACTATGACAAAAATTTCAGAAATTTCATACAAGGGTAATTTACGAGCGGTATCAAAACATTTACAATCGGGGGAGGAAGTAATAACAGATGCTCCTGCTGACAATCATGGAAGGGGTGAAGCTTTTTCTCCTACAGATTTAATGAGTACAGCCCTCGGTATTTGCGCTATTACGTTAATGGGAATAGCCGCAAAAACACATGGAATTGAATTAGGAAAAATGGATGCTTCCGTTCAAAAAATTATGGAAAGTAATCCAAGAAGAGTAGGGCAGATAATTGTTGATTTTTTAATTGAAGATAAGAATTTTACTGACAAACAAAAGCATCTTTTAGAAGTTGCTGCAATTAATTGTCCGGTGGCTAAAAGCTTATCGGCAGACTTGATTCAATCACTGAGTTTTAATTATTATTAAATACAAAATAGTTCAGATTAAGGAATCTGAAGGATTTGTAACGTTCGCAGATAATAAAGGTGCAAGTTCCTTTTGGTAAACCTAATTACATTCTCATTCCCGGACATTTGTCTTTTTTGCGAATACCTCCACCTGATTTACAAGAAGTTACTCCGATACACAATGCCAAAATCGCCAATAAAATCACATTTCTAAACTTCATATATTTTAATATTAATGCAAAGTAAAACAATAATTAACTTATTAGGTAACGAAGATGTTATCAAATTTATTGGGTTACATATAAAAGATGATGTAAATAAATTGGCATTGGATGCCAAAAAGTATCCTGAAATTGATATTAAGGCCATATCAACCCTCATTTCACTTTATAAAAAGGCTGCATTAAAATTACCGGAACATTATAAGATAAGAGCTGCTTTGAACCCTAAAAGTTATGAGCAAAGTACCTCTGAAGCCGTTGCAAAATTCAAAGCAGAAATAATGGGTCTTGAAAACAAAAAGATTATCAATATAACCGGAGGTATCGGCATTGATGATTGGGCAATGGCCAAATATGCTTTAAAAATTGATTCATGCGATATGGATGCCGAAATACATGAAATGGCAGTTTTTAATAATACTTTGTTTAAAAATGAAAAAATTGAAAGGCACTTGATTGATGGCATAACGTTCGTAAATAGCAGCAAAAAAGCCGATGCAGTATATGCAGACCCAGACCGCAGGCCTGGCCATGGAAGAGTTTTTAGACTTGAAGATAGCCAGCCAGATATTTTATCTAATATGGAAATGCTGCTTGATAAAGCCGATAAAGTATGGTTAAAAATATCGCCGATGGCTGATATCACTTATTTAAAAAAATCAATTCCTTCAATAAAGGAGATATACGTTATTTCTTGGATGGGCGAGGTAAAGGAGATTTTGCTTTGCTGCGATAAAAATGAAAATGCTTTAAAAAAATTAGTAGCTGTGAATATTGGTTCTCAAAAAACATCGACCTTTGAAAAAGAATGCAATCCCAAACCTGCTTCTTTTGGTAATGCCGGGAATTATTTATACGAACCAAATAAATCAATTATAAAGGCCGGCCTGAGTTCAGAATATTCAAGTTTTCTTGGATTAAAAATGCTTTCAATACATAGCCACTTTTTTATTTCAGATAATTTATTGCCTGATTTTGATGGCAGAAGGTTTGAGATTATTGAGCGATTGGCCTATAAGCCAAAAATTATCAAAACCTATTTTGAAACGAATGGAATAAAACAAGCTAACATTACAACCCGTAACTTTAGAGAAACGCCTGAAAATCTTAAAAAACGATTCGAACTAAAAGACGGAGGGACAACTACCCTGTGTTTTTCAATTGATAATGAAAGAAACAGTTGGCTATTTCATTGCCAACAATTGTAAAGTAAATTTATCCCTTATTAGCTTTTAAAATATATTTTTCTAAGGCTGAAACCATACTTGCCGATTCGGGAGTAGGAGCCGGAATATTATTTTCCAAACCAGCTTCACGTATAGCTTCGTCGGTAGTAGCACCAAATCCAGCTATTCGCGTGTCATTTTGTTTAAAATCCGGAAAATTATCAAACAACGATTTTATATCCGCAGGGCTGAAAAATACAATGACATCATAATATACATTTGCCAAGTCGCTTAAATCAGAAGTGATAGTTTTATAAAAAACCGCCTCTTTATACTGAATATTATGATCTCTTAAAAAATCAGGAATCGTATTTTTTCGTATATCCGAACAAGGAAACAAATAATTTTCTGTTGAATGTTTTTTTATTTCTGCCAAAAATTCTTTTTCGGTACCCTTTCCGTAAAAAACTTTGCGTTTTCTTAAAACAGTATATCTTTGAATATAAAGAGAAATACCCTCATTTATACAAAAGTATTTCATTGTTATGGGCAGATCAATCTTTAGTTCTTCAACCACTCTAAAGAAATTATCTACCGCATTTCGGGCATTAAATATAACCGCAGAATGCTCAAGTATATTAACTTTAAGTCGTCTTAAATCCCTTCCGGGTATAGCCTCAAGCTCAATAAAAGGGCGAAAATCAAGTTTTAAATTGAACTTTTCCGCCAATGTGTGATAAAGTGTTTTTTTATCCCCCGGATGAGGTTGGGAGATAAGCATGCTTTTTACTTTCAATGTGTCTGGCCCCTTTTTTTAGTTGTAATTAAAAGATACCTAAACTTATCTTGATAAAGACAAGAAGCGGCATCAATTCCAAACCGCAAAAATACAGAATTATGTAAAAAATAGAACCGTTGAAAAATTGTAAAAATAATTGAAGATATTTAAATGCTCTAAATACTAAATAAGTTGACATTAATATCAGAAAAATAGTAACAAGTGCCTCATGCCATTCTGTATATTGAATGTGGTAAATAACCATAAACAGGAGCAGGGAAATAAGGGTAGTAAAATACCCCAATCCTATAGTGCATTTGACTAACAGTATGGGTAGGTCATTAATTTGTAAAATATTTAAAGCTAAATATTGAAAGAAAAATTTGCACAAATAAATGATGGATATAAGAAAGAAAAGGAGAATGAAAAATAACAAAGAATTAGTTGAAAATTGGTAGTCGGTACCTCTTAAAAAATAGAAAGCCCATAAGGCTAAAATAAGATTGTGCACCGCAAGACCAATCATTTGGTGAATATTAAACTCGTAAAAAGAGCGCTCGGTTGATTGACCAAGAATCCCTATTTTTAGAAATCCGAGTATCGATTGGTCGTGTTTTTTTTCATTTATACGACGATTTATCCCGGCTATAAAAAAAGTTAAGCAACATGCAATAAATACCCAAAGTTCGGTACTTTGATGCCTTGGATTAGCTAAAGGGGCCTGAATGGTAGCTGCGGTAGTATCTGTAATTTTTGCAGTATCTTTTGTTAAGGAATCTGTTTGTTGCTGCAAACTGTCAGGCACTGCTAAAGCATTAGTATCGGCAAATGCACCGGCCGAAAAGAATAGGAGTAAAAAGGTATAAAAATAAAATTGCATCGGTGTTCTAAAAATAATTTATCAATCCAAAATGAACTTTAGAATTTTTAAAATCAATCGGATTGTATTTTGATTTGCCTAAAGCCACACTAATATTAAAAATTCCGTTTCCTGTATCCAAATTTAATCCGCCTCCAAAACCATAAGGAATATCTGAATTTATTTTTCCTTGTCGTTCACTCGCATCCATATAATACGCGGCATTTCCAAACACTTTTAAAAACGAATTTTCCGACAGCAAATAACGTACTTCCATAGTAATAATGGATACCGAACTGGCAAATAATGATTGTTCATTAAAGCCTTTTAGTGTTTTATTTCCACCCAATCGGTACAGTTCATTAAAATACACTGTGGGTGAAATAAAATGGTATCCTACCAATTCATTAAACAACACTAGTTTTTTTGCAAGTAAAAAAGGTTTGGCAAGATTGTATTGAAACAACATTTGATACGAAACCTGTTTGGTAGAATCATAGACAGTGTAATACGATGACGACGCTGAATTATAGAACCTTACTTTTTCTATTCGTATATCTTTTTCAATTTTTCGTTTAAAAATCGAGGCCGTGGCATCCGCCATAAATCCCTTCGTTGGGCTTATTCTGTTATTAAACGTTACCCAGTTTAAGGCCATTCCATAGCGGTTGGTTTTCATAGCCGTTAAATTACCTAGGCGGCGGCTTTGCCTTATACTATTGGTATCTACCGATTGAAGATTCGTATTTTTCTGTTCATAAAAAATTTTGATGTTATCCAATCCCGAAAAAATATACTGGGTAGCTACACCTAATTTGGTTTCGGTATAAAGGGTATCGTATTTTAATAAATCAGCACCTATTTCGGCCCCTATGGGTTGGTTTAATAAATAGGGTAAGGAGGCTCCAATACTCAATGTTTGGCTTCTTGCCTTAAAACTTTGCCAATCAATTTTAAATCCTTTTCCGGTTCCTTTCAAATTTTTAAAGTCTAAGTGAAATTCTCCGGTTACTAGTAGTTTTGTATCTCCCGGCGTTCCGGTATTGGGTGCAAAACCTATCAATCCATCCAATCTATCCGTATTTCTTTTTTTTAGGTTTAGTAAAATAATGGCCTTTCTATCTACAAAAAAAAGCTGTGGTCGTGCCGCCTGTGTCGTGAATGGTAATTTTGAAAGCTTATCGTTCAACTGGGTTACAATGGTTTCATTGTAGGGTTGCCCTGGTTTAAATCCCAAATAATTGTAAAGAAAATTTTTGGTTAACCCCGCATCGCCATATAGGGCTAAAGTATCAAAGGTTATTAAAATATTTTTTTCAAAGTAAAGTGAGCCATGAATAGTATCGTTTTTTATAACCAGCGAATCCCAGTAAAAATAGGCAAATGGATAACCCCGGTTTTCAAAATAGCTGATGGTTTGGGTCATCGATTTTTTTAAAGCTTCTACTCCTGCAATTCCTCTCGTGGCTTGGTCAAAACCAAATTGCTTAACCATGGGCAGTGGTAAATATTTATAATTTATCTGGCCCCAGTTAAATTTAGTCCCAAGATAAATAGTAATAAAAGCCGTGTCATTTTGTAACCAAATTTTATCGACCCCGGCAGTAAGAAACCCTTTATTCATGAGTTGGGTAACAATTTTATTGGCTTGCATTTCGGCACCCGATTTATCGGTTACCTGTTTTTCATAACTTATTTCTTTTGGCAATGAATTGGTAGGAAAGAAAACAAATCCTTTTTGTGCAAATAAATTTGGCAGGCTGATACTAAAGAAAAATAAAAGGGTTGCCGCTCTTTTCATTATATACCTTTCAAAAATAGGGATTTTGCACTGCCACTAAAACAGAACGGAGTGAATGCTAAAAATAGTCTAGTGAAATTTACTGTTTTATTCATCAATACAATTATTTTTACCTTTATATTGTTTGCAAATTGAAAACATTTGGTATCTTTGCTCTATGAATATCATCGTAAAAAGAGCGGTGCTTTATTATATTGATAAGTATCCAAAAGCAAAAACCTCTCTTTTGGTGTGGTATAATGAATTTTTAAAACAAGAATTTGAAAATTTTAATGAATTAAAGGAAACATACGGAAATGCAAGTATTGTAGGAAATAACAGAGTGATTTTTAATATTAAGGGAAATGATTTTAGGCTAATTGTTTCCGTAAATTTTAAACAACTAGCGGCATATATTATTTGGTTTGGTGCACACCAAGAGTATGATAAAATTAATGCTGAAACTGTGGAGTTTGATACAAAAATTTTAGCCTATAAATAAAAATATGAACTGGAAAGTAATAAAAACAGAAGAAGACTATCAGGTTGCAATTGCAAGAACTTTAGATATTTTTCAAGCAAATGAAGGAACACCTGAAGCTGATGAATTGGAGTTGTTATTGGTTTTGGTAAAAGATTATGAAGATAAACATGTTCATATACCCGAAGTAAATCCGGTGGAAGTAATAAAATTAAAAATGGAAGAAAGAGGTATGAAAGCTAAAGACCTTGAACATATCATTGGCAGTAAAGGCCATGTGTCATCCATTCTTTCAGGCCGAAGAGAAATTACCCTAAAAATGGCACAACGCTTAAAGGATTATTTTCATTTACCTGCTGAAATCTTTTTACACTCTGCCTAAAATTTACTGTTTCAAAATCTTTTGGCTTTTGCTTCCGCCATCAGAAAATACAGTAATAAAATACACCCCGGAAGATTTATCGCTTAAATCAATTTCTGCATCAAAAGCCATGGGTTCGGTTCTTAATATTTCTTTACCTACAGCATCGGTTATGGTTATTAAGTTGAGTGATTGGGAGGATTTTATTTTAAAATTGCCAAAAGTAGGATTAGGGAAAATAAAAAAATTTAACGGTAATTCATCTTTAATACTCAGCCGAACAATGCGATTAGTTGAATTGAAGTCAAAGCTCTTGAAATTACCTGCAACTATTATTTTTCCTCCCCCTGCTGAGCAAGGCAAAAAACTTCATTGTCAAAACCAGTTCCTGTTTCAAAACTGCTATCAAAACCAGCATTGATATTCAACCTAACTATATTTCTGTTTATTTTTTCAGAATATTTATCAAAGAATCCTCCTATGATAATTTTTCCATTTTTTTGAACAAGTACTGAGTTCACATACTTATAAGAACCAATACTTTTTTCAAATCCTGTTGCAAGATTAAATGTGCTATCCCAACTTCCATCAGCATTAAAACGGACAATGTTTGTTATTTTAACATTCTTCTTTGAACTAATCACATAACGTCCTATTAAAATTTTCCCATCCTTCTGAATTAACATACTTCGAACTGCGCCAATCAATTCTATATTTTTTCCAGGGTCAAAGTTATCTAAACTGCCATCTTCATTAATTCTAAATAATACTCTACGAGTATATAAATCAGAATTCGGAGGAAAATAACCTCCAATAATAATTTTACCATCTGTTTGTTGACAGATGCCAGCGATGAAATACAAATAAATGTTGTTATTAATAAATTTGAAATTAGAATCAATACTACCATCTTGATTCAATCTTATTAATAGATGCTGCCCTCCAATAATTATTTTAGAATTCGATTGTAATGCTATTTTAGCAACAAATTTATCAATAACAGGGGGATTAAATGAGGTATCAATACTACCATCTTTATTAAGCCTTATTATTGATTGACATTTTGCACCATTGAAGCTTTTAAAATCTCCCCCAACTAAAATTTTTTCATCAGGTTGAATCAATATAAAATTCACCTTATCGTCAAAGCCTGTTCCAATTTTAAATGTTGTATCAAAACCTCCATTTTTCTCAAGTCTTAAAATATTTTGTGGACTATCCCTAAAAAACAATGGGATTGTAAATTTTCCACCAACAATAATTCTTCCATCCTCTTGAATTGCAATAGAATTTAATTGATCACTGTTTGCGAAATTAAAATCCATATCAAAACTCCAATCAATAGAACCCGGCTGGGCTTTTACTATTGAGAAAGAACAAATGAAAAGAAGAATGAGATTTGAAAAGCGTTTAATTTTTTTTTTGATTGAACCAAACAAAGTTATACCAATATTACACTTAACAAAACGTGACTTTATAAACGGCGGTTCCCTCCATTGCCGTTGGCTTAAGAAACTTAAGCCAACGGCAATGGAGGGAATTATTCAAACACCTTTTGTACTATTTCAGCTTGCTCCTTAGCATGCACCGATGCAAATCCTGTGGCAGGTGTGCTACTGCTTTCGCGGCTTATTCGATTTAGTTTTACCGGCCAATCGTATCGGAACAGGTGCAACCATACTCCCATATTTTTAGGCTCTTCCTGAACCCAATAAAATTCGGCTTTTTTATATTTTTCAATCAATGCCAAAATTTGTTTTTGCGGCATTGGGTATAATTGTTCTAACCTGATAATAGCAATATCTTTCACCTTGTCGGCTTGCTGTTTG